>WQTL01000265.1 GCA_009786275.1 Bacillota bacterium
CGCAGCTCCAGCTTGTCGGCGTCCTCGCCGGTGACGTCGAGCTTCTGCTTGCCGATCTCGTAGCCCAGGGGCAGGCTGAGCAGGCGGGTGGTCCAGGGCGTACCCTCGCCCTCCTTCAGCGCCGGGGCGGCGAAGGCGCCGTCAATCCCCAGGTCCGCCTTGCGGTCGTGGATGTCCTTGACCAGGGCCTCGAGCTCCTTGTAGGTCTTCACGTCGGCGACGCCCCTCAGGCCGGATTTCTTGCCCTCCAGGGCGAAATAGCCGTCGAGTATCTGCTTGTTGTAGATGATGCCGAAAGCCTCCGCGCCCACGGGCAGGCCGATGGTTTTGCCCCGCGCCGTGAGGGCCAGGCGCTTATCGGCCAGGCGCTGGTAGGCCTCGCTGCCCGCGATGTCATGGGCGTGGTCCTGCCAGGCCTTGTATTCGCGCGGGTTGGTGAACAGGAAGACCGCGGGACGGTCCTTCTCGCCCTTCAGGGCCTCCTTGAGCTCGGCGGCGGGCGCGCCGCCTTTCGGGGTGATTACCGCCACGTTCACGCCGGTGAGGTTCTTGTAGTCCGCCGCAAGCGCCTGCCAGAGGGCAGCCTGCGCCTGGTGCGGCTGGTAGAGGTTCAGCTTCAGGCCGGTCTCCTGCGCCGGGGGGGCCTCGGTGGTCTTCTCCCCGCCGGTGAGCGTCCTGCCGCAGCCGGCCAGGAAGCCCGCGGCCAGCGCGGCGCAGACCGCGAGGGCAAGGGCGGCCGTGCGCGGGCGCGGGTCTTTCGGATGGGTGTTCTTCGTATTCATGGGGTGCATCCTTTCCTGTGTAAGTTCGCAAAGCGCATCCTCCAGTTTGCCCCGGGGCGGGGAGGATATGCAATCCCCGCGCTTTGGGAATAAAATTTTTATAAAAATCAACGGAAATCCATTGCCTTTGCCGCATAAAGGTGATATAATGGTCTCTATGAGGGGTATGCCAGCCCCGAAAGAAAGGTTGTTGCGAATGAATCACACGCGTTTGCGCCGGATTTGCGCGGCCCTGTGCGCCTTATGCTTGGTTTTGGCGCTGGGGGCCTGCTCGCCCTTGGAGACCGTCACGGGCTGGTTCACCAGCAAGAAGTGGGCGGACGACAAGCCCTACAAGAACGTCAAGCTGGACAAGCACGTCAAGCTGGGGGAATACAAGGGCATAGAGGCCGAATTTTACACGGACGAGGAATATCTCGCGTTCTACATGGATAATATCTTTATGCAGTACGGCGCGACCAAAGGCATCGCGGACGACCCCGCCAAAACGGCCGTCGCCGAGGGCGACCTGGTGTTCTTCGATTACGAAGGCTCCGGGCCGGACATCCCGGAGGAGGCCAAGGAGGGCATGAAGGGCAAGGCCCTGCTGGTCGTCGGCAGCGACCAATTCATCCTGGAGTTCAAGAACGCGGAAGGCGTTGTGGAAAAGCGCGGCTTTGAGGAGCAGATGGTCGGCCAGCCGCGTGACAAGGAATTTACCGTCGACGTCAGGTTCCCCGACCCCTACGCCAACAACCCGGACCTCTCCGCGAAGGACGCCGTCTTCAAGTGCACGGTGCACAAGATCGGCAGCGCGTCCGAGGAAATCACCGACGAGGGCGTGGATTGCCTGACCAACGGGGAGTTCGCCACCGTGGCGGAATTCGAGGCGCTGCTGATGGAGGATGTGCCCCAGCAGGCCGCCGACTACAATATGAACCTGGCCTCCGACGCGGCCTTCGCGAACGCGGAATTCCTGGAGTTGCCGGCCAAGGAGCAGGAATATTGGGATACGCGGCTGGCGGAAAGCGCCGAAGGGCAGGGCATGGGCCCGGAGGACTTCGCGCAGGCAAGCGGCTACCAGAGCGCGGCGGCCTACCGCGACGAGCAGCTCAAGCACGAGTTGTTCTTCTACGCCGTGGCGGAAAAAGAGGGCATCACCGTGACGGAGGAGGACCTGCAGGCGCTGCTGGCGGAGATACGCGCCGGCGGCGAGTATTCCGATAAGGACGACGAGCTGTATTCCCAGGTGGGCGGCAAGGGCATCCTGCTGCGCCACCTGATGCGCAACAAGGTGTCGGAATTCATCTACGCCAACGCGAAGGGCGTGCCGGGCGCTTAAATTCAGCAAAAACAGCAAGCCTGTTTACGCATATCGGTTCCCGCAAAAAATTTGAAGGAGGAGACCCTACGTATGGCAAAGAAATTACTGGCGATCCTGGCGGCGCTGTGCCTGGTGGCCGCCATGGGCTCCGTGGGCGCGTCCGCTGTCATCGAGTATGATCCGGATACCGAGCGGACCGTGCTCTACACCAACGACATCGGATTCCACATCCTGGCCATCCCCGACGCGCATCAGACCACAACCGAGGACGCCAACCTGGTAGCCTACATCACGGCCGCGATCAAGTACATGGCCGACCAGAACACCCCCCTCGACCTCATCATCTTCCTGGGCGACGCGGTCACGGGCTCGGCCAACGCCGACCTGGCCGCGGTGGCGACGGCCGCGAGCCGCCTGGTGGCGCCCATCAGGGCCGCCGGAATCCCCTACACCGTGGTGCTCGGCAACGAGGACTGCGGAGCCTTAAGCCGCAAGGCCGTGATGGACGTCTGGAGAGACGCCGGCGACTGGCTCGAGCTCTCCTATGGCGTCGAGGTGCCCGCGGACCCGCCGACGGACCCGCCGTCCACCACCACGGAGATCAGGACGGAGAGCGTACGCCTGTTCGCCGAGCCCGACGCGGTTTACGGCGACACCAACTTCATGTACAACATCAAGAAGAAGTTCTACACCGACAACGTCTGGGGCAGAGAGACCAGCGACTCCTTCGATAAGAACGGCAAGGCCAACAAGGTGTCCAAGATCGTGCCCTTCGCGCGGCTGTTCCTGTTCGACATCGGCTCGAAGAACGCCGGCCAGAGCGGCGCCCCCTACGTGCGCGCGGACCAGCTGGCCTGGTTCACCGCCAACAATACCGACACCCTGCCCACCTTCGTGTTCCAGCACATCCCCCTGCCGGAGGTCTACAACTGCGACTACTTCCTGGCGACCCCCTTCAACTGGGCCCTGCCCGGGAGCACGAACATCGTGGGGACGTACTTCTGGAACATGGCCAACTACATCCATATGACCGGCACCGTGCTGGAGGCCGAGAAGACCCCCCATTTCTCCGATAAGGAGTTCGAGGCGCTCACCGCGAAGGGCAACGTGAAGGCGGCCTTCTTCGGCAACAACCACAAGAACAACTTCGTGGAGCCGCTCGACAAGATCGACCTGGTGCAGCTGCCGGGTGCCGCCTGGAACGGCGGCAGCGGCACGTACCTCGTGCGCGGCGCCTCGTTCGTGTCCCTGCGGCCCAACGCGGCGGGCAATGACGTGACCTACGGCAACGACTTCTTCACCTACCGCCAGGCCTCGCGCGTGGGCGGCTTCAGCGGGCTCACCGTCGACAAGGGCCTGATCAAGGATACCATCCAGATCGTGCCCTTCCTGCTGCAGAACCTCCTGATCGGCCTGCTCTCGCCCCTGCGCTGGATATTCTGATGCACCCGTTATAAAGCGAGCACCGGCCCGGGGGCGATAAGCCGCTCCCGGGCATGGCTTCTTGCAATCCTATTACGAGGGGGATTTCTCATGGACAAAGCGAAGCTCAAGACCATTCTGCGCTGGGCGGGGGGCGGGCTGCTGGCCCTGCTCTCGGTAATCCTGCTGCTGGCGTTCCTCTTCACCGTGGCGGCCAACCGCATCACCGCCATGGACGTGGTCCTCATGTGGGTGATGATCCTCGGCCTGGGCGCGCCGGGCGTGCTGCTGCTGCGCAAGGCCATACTGGAGCTCAAAAGCAAAAGCGGCGGCGAATACGATGATGAATACGGCGATGAAGCGGAAGAGGAAGTTGAAGAGGAAGAGGACACAGAAGAGGAGTGATCCGTTTGCCCGCAGCAAAGGCACCGGCTAAAAAGAAACCTGCCGCCAAGCCCGCGCCCAAGCCCCCGAAAGAGAAAAAGCTCAGCGAAAAAGAGCTTGCCCTGCTCAGGGAGCAGGCCCGGCTGGCGCTGCACCGCGCCCGCATGCTGCGCGCCTACCTGTTCGGCGTGCTCACGCTGGTGGCCCTCGCCTTGGCGCTCATCCCCGGGGAGGGCGCGTGGCTCACCATGCACGAGGGGTTGTGGGGCCTGGCGGGCGTCACGCTGCCGCTCTGGCTGGCCATCGCGTTCTACTGCTGCAGCCTGTGGCTGCGCAACTACAGCCTGAAAAACGCGTGGCTGACCCTGGCGTGCCAGGCACTGCTGCTGCTCTTCCTGGGCGCGGCGGTGTTCACCCTGACCCGCGGCGCGCAGGAGCTCGCTGGCGAAGGCTGGTGGGCCCTCGTGTTGTCCGCCTTCGGGGGGGCGATCCCCCACAACGGCGGGTTCGTCTCCGCCATGCTCGGCGCGGCGCTGGCCAAGGCCTGCGGGCAGGCGGCCGCGGCGATCATCACCCTGCTGCTTTCGCTGGCGGCGCTGCCCATGGCCCTGCCGCCGCTGCAGC
>WQTL01000266.1 GCA_009786275.1 Bacillota bacterium
GATCAGCAGGAACCGGATGCCCTTGCGCTTGCCGTCCCGCTCCACCGCGGCCAGGGCGGATTTCAGCAGCCCCTCCGTGTGGATGGAGGGCTTGCCGCTGTTCTCCAGCCGGTAGGCCTCGCTGTTGTTCCCCGTCATGGCCTCGGGGTAGAGGTGGACGTCCGATATGACGGCGATTTTGAGCGTATTCGCATCCGCCGCGAAGGCGGCGGGCGCCGGCAGCAGCAGGAGCGTCAGCAGAATGGCCGCCGCGCATTTGATAAACTTCTTCACAACGGTAGTCCTCCGATGAATAAATTTTGAACACCTCGTTAAGAATACTCTTTTTTCAGTGCTCTGTCAAGCCCGATAAATTTTTTCCGGGCGGGGAAATCACTTGACCTTCTTCCCTTGCGGTGATACAATAGAGGAAATATGAACAGTCTGTCGTCTACTATAGAAAAGGAGTATTGTCATGCGTAAACTTTTCGCGTTCCTCCTGAGCGTCTCCCTGCTGCTGGGCTGTTTCGCCATGGTGCCGCGGGCCGCGGCCGGCGACGAGCCCTTCCGCGTCGTCACCACCTTCTACGGCCCCGGCGCGCAGGGCTTCCACTGGTACACCAAGGCGGACGGCGCAGGCGAGGTCGCCGTCAACGGCAAGGCCTATGCCGGCACCAGCGAAAAAGTGCAGGGCTACTACGCCCACAGCGCGGTGGCGGATGGCCTCGCCCCCGGCACGGCATACACCTACAAAATCGGCGACACCACGGGCGCCTTCAAGACGAACCCGGGCCGCGGCGCCGCCGTCAATTTCATCGTCAACGGCGACGTGCAGGCCAGCAGCGTGGAGAACTACGCCGTGGGCGCCGCCACCATCGACGCCGCCTGGGGGCTCTACGGCGACAGCGCCTTTTGCGTGTCCCTGGGCGATTTCACCAACAACTGCGACAACGAAGAATGGGACATGTACTTCGACGCGTTCAAGGGCAACAACGCGAAGGCGGCCCTCGTGCCCATCGCCGGCAACCACGACGGCAACCTCAAGTGGGACTGGTTCCGCAGCATGTTCACCCTGAAGGAGCCGGGCAATTTCCCCAGCAACATGACGGGCGTCTACTATTCCTTCGATTACGGCGACGCGCATTTCGCGGTGCTCAACAGCAACGACATGTACCCCATGAGCGTGGCGCAGCAGAACTGGCTGGTCAACGACATGAGCACCACCGACGCGACCTGGAAGATCGTCTTTCTGCACCGCGCGCCCTATTCCGCGGGCAACGACGCCCTCCTGCCGGACAACCTGCTCATGCGCCGCACGCTCATCCCGCTGTTCGACAAGCTGGGCGTGGATCTCGTGATGTACGGCCACGACCACCACTACTACCGCAGCGTCCCCATGAAGGCCGATAAGCCCGACCCCGCGGGCACGGTCTACGTCCTGCCGGGCCCCGCAGGCACGAAGCGCTACGACATCCACGAAAATATGCTGCCGGTGGTCAAAACGGCCGCCGCCAAAATCGAGCAGACCGGCAAGCCCATGTTCAGCCACATCGAAATCAACGGCGGCACGCTGGACTTCAAGGCCTACACCTACGACCCCGAAGCGAAAAAGGCCGAGCAGTACGACGCCTTCACCCTCACCAAGAGCGGCGCGGCCGTCCCCGACCCGAACTACAAGCCCCTTCCCACGGATATCTACACCACACTGCCCGCGCAGATCTGGAACCTGCTCAAGGGACTGTTCTACGTAATTTTCGTCGATTACATCGGCATCCTGCTGCCGCAGCTGATCACGGGGCGCTAAGTGAGGCAACCGGTTGAAACAATTTTTTGCGATTGCGCTGGCATGTGTGCTGCTTGCTGGACTCTTCGCCTGCGGGCAGACCACGCTGGAGAAGGAAAAGGCCAGCACAACAACCACCAAAGGGACTAATACAGGAGAAATCACGTCTGAACCAACCGAGTCTTTGTCCTTGCCGATTATCACAATCAAAACTAGCGAAGACGACCCATTTTCCACCATTATTTCCGACAAAGTGGATTGGCTGATGAAAATGTATGTTGAGACAAATGACATAAACTATTACAACAGTAACTGGGGATATGTCCTATATGACACTGATGGGGAAGGCGCAATGGCGTTGTTTCTGGGTGGCGATAACCCTTACGGTTCTGTGAATGCAATCTATACCTTCCAGAACGGCGTTGTGGAGCAAAAGCTCAACATTGACGATTCAGACGCAGGTGACAACAGAATCTACGTGCTCAAGACTGGCTACATACGTACGGAAAAACTGAATGGAACGCCGACAAAAGGCTATTATCACTTCGAAAACGGACAGCTCAAGCTCGTGGCAGGTCTGGGCTACTACGGGGACATAAACGGCAGCGTCTTCCGTGTCGACCCCAGCGGCACAGAAAGAGACTATTTCTTCGATTTTATCCCTGACGGTACGGAAGTCCCAATCACCGCCGAAGAAGGCCGGCGCTTGGTAAAAGCGTTTAATGGAGACTGGGAGCCGGCTGAACTGGATTGGAAGCCGCTGGCGGAGTATGGACGGTAAGTGGCGGAGGTATGCTTGGCGGCATGCTCGAAGGCTTGTTTGGCGGGCTCGCTATAATAATAGGAGAAACGCAGGGAAAAGGGGCCAAAAATGTACAAGAAGGCAGACCGGGCGCAGTTGAGCATTGAGGAATTCTACCTGCCATTCGGCGGGCAGTTGAACGCGGACAACCGGTGGGTGAAGCTGGCGCGGCTGATGCCGTGGGATCTGGTGGAGGACATTTAGGCTCTCCTGAAAAACCCCAAACAATCACAATTCGCCCAAAAAGCCAACGTGCCAAGGCCCTGAGGCACGCGGCGGCGTTCATGGCGAACACGGCCATGGCGGCTTCGGTTTGTGAAGTATCTTCAAGATAGGCAAACCCTGATTTGCGTGAAGTGAAAGCGCCGACAGACAACCTCGACCTGGAAGGATTCATCGCCAAGCTAAAATCCGCATCGCCGGACAAGCTGGCCGTGCTGGCTGAATTGCTGCGGGCGTAAAACGAAAAAATCCGGCTTATTAGCAGGATGCGCCATTTTATTAGCAGAGCTCGTTTTTCGGTTCGAATCCTATTAGCAGATATTCACGGATTATGCAAAGAGCATTCGCTGGAGACGCAATTTCCAAAGTCCCGGCAAGGCAAAAAGAAAGTGCCGCAAACCATTGATTTACGGCACTTTGTAAGCCGACAACAAAAAAGATGCAGATACGTTGGGTTCGTTACAAAAGTATGCTACCACAAAGCCCATCCGAATGCAAGCGTTTTTAAAAAATCGCAATCTCAATCTCTAAACCATCAGCCCCGTCAATTCGGTGAGCGTATAATTTTCCAGCAAAACCGTTTTGACCTCGAAGCCCTTGAACTCGCAGGACAAAGTTAAACCCAGCATGGGCACGGATAAAACCGCGCTGCCCGCCTGCTCCGTCGTCTCGTACAGCCGGATGATGTAGCTGCCCGCGTCCTCCTTTTTCTTGAACGCCGTGACCTGTATGGCCGGGTTGTCCAGCCGCAGCGCTGGGCGCACTGGCTCTCCCTCGCCGGAGGGGTTGAACGGCAACAGCGCCGGCGCCTCGTGGAACGCCATCGCCTCGGCCTCGATCATCTGCCTGCGCTGCTGCGCGTCGCCCGCCGCGAACGCGAATCGAAAGCTGCGCTCCCCCTGGTCGCTGCGCGGGTGGAAGCGTTGCTTGTCGAACGCCTTCACGCTGCCGAACTCATTGGCCAGGTAGAGCGGCGAACGCAGCAGGGTCAAGCGCAGTTCGCCGTCGTTGCAGTCGGAGCCATAACCCGAATCGCCGCACCAAGTCAGCGCCGATACATCGGAGAACAGCCCCGCCCATCTCTGCGAGCAGACCTCGTTCCCGTCTGAGGCGAGGCGCTGCGCGCCGTAGGCGGTCTGGCCCCAGTACTCTCCGGCTAAAACAGTCGGCACGGCCAACTTGAGCAGCTTGGCTTTTTCCTGCCAGTATCCTCAGCAGTCTCGCATATCCGGGTGTCGAATCTTTGCGCCTCCATGTGAGGCTGCGGCTCCCACTCAAACGATTCCCCTTTGTATCGCAGCGGCAGCGGAATTCGTCGCGGACGCCGCGAGGCATCCAGCGGAGCGATATAAAGCTCACCGTCATCCAGCACAGCAAAAAAGTATGCACTGTTCACTGCGTAGGCTGGCGCGAAAGCAAAAGCTTCTTTCTCTTGCGGCGGCACTGTGGTTTCAACGGCTATTGTGGTTGCGGCAGTTGATTCATCTGTGGCGTTACTGGTTGGCGTACCGCAGGCGAATAGGCCCAAAAAAGTCAGGCATAGCAATGTGGCAAGCATTTTTCTCATGGCTTCGCCCCCCTTTCCTCAAAAATATCATAGCACATCCCGCCCCGGATTGCAAGGCGAATTTCCGCTTGCATCACGCCAAACGCATGAACCAGTTCCATCGCCACAAATGAGTTCGCTAGTTTTTTGTGCTTCACAGCAGCAGGACGCGTTCGAGATGCTTTTCG
>WQTL01000267.1 GCA_009786275.1 Bacillota bacterium
GCCCGTCCACATGGCCCGGCGCTGGTACCAGCGGGGTTTTTCGAAGCCCGCCGTGGTGAGCAGCCCCGCCGGGGACAGCCGCACCGGCCAGCCGGCCGCCTCGCCCAGGTAGTCGATCCCCGTCCACAAAAACTGCCCGCAGATATCGGGCCTGTCCCGTACGTAAGACCACTGTTCTTCGCCGTGGCCGTTTTCGCTGCCGTAGATCACGTGCGCCGGGTAGGTCTCCCTGTCCCGCGCGTAAAGCTTCTCCTTGTAGTTGTAGCCGACGACGTCCAGCGCCTGCGCGAAGCCGATCCGGTTGGAGAGGTCCGGGAAGGCCAGCGCGGCGGTCACGGGGCGGGTCGTGTCGTGGGCCTTTACGATGGCGGCGAGCCTTTGCGCGATCACCCCCAGGCGCCGCGCGTCGGGCTTGTCGGGGTCGTAGAGCTGCTCCTGTATGGGCTTGTTGGCGTCGTTGTTGCCCTGCATGGACCGGAACAGCGGGTAGCAGTAGGGGTCGTTGGGGTAGTCGATCTCGTTGCCTATGCTCCACAGGATGACGCAGGGGTGGTTGCGGTCGCGCCGCACCATGGCGGCAAGGTCGCGCTCGTGCCATTCGGGGAAGGCGTCGGCATAGCCGTAATGCTTGGGCGGGTAGACGTTGTGCCCCTGCCACCACTTGTTCTTGCAGCCCTCCCACTCGTCGAAGGCCTCGTCCATCACCAGGAAGCCCATTTCATCGCATAAGTCCAGCAGATGTATTTCCGGCGGGTTGTGGGCCGTGCGGACGGCATTGCAGCCCGCGGCCTTGAGCTTGCGCAGCCTGCGCCGCCAGACGTCCTTCGGCGCTGCCGCGCCCAGGGCCCCCGCGTCGTGGTGCAGGCACACGCCCTTGAGTTTTAGATTTTGCCCGTTGAGATAAAACCCTGTATTTGCGTCGAAATGAAACGTGTGTATGCCGAAGGGGATTTCCAGTTGATCCTCGCCCGCCCGGCAGGTGAGCGTATACAGGGCAGGGGAGTCCGGCGACCAAAGCTTCGGCCGGTTGATCGCAATAGTCGTATTGCCTGTTTTGCCCGAAGCCTTTGCGCTTGCACCGGCTATATCAAATTCGACCTCGGCCTCTTCAGAGAGATCCCATTCAATTTTCAGTTCAGCCTGTGCTTCAATTGCCGAGATCGTCGATACGAACACCCCGTCCGGCAGAAAATGCACGCGGTCCGCTATGGTGAGGGTGACATCGCGGTAGATGCCGCTGCCGGTGAACCAGCGGGAATCGGCCAGATCGATGTGCTCCGCGCGCACGGCGAGGACGTTCTCGCCCGGTATCGCGAAGGGCGTGATGTCGTGCGTAAACGTGGCATAGCCCGAGGGCCGCATGCCGAGGTAGTTGCTGTTGCACCACACGCGGGCGTTCTTGTAAACCCCGCCGAAGGTGACGCGCAGGGTCTTGTCTTCGATGTCCTCCGGCAGGTTGAAGCGCAGGCGGTACCAGCCCACGCCGCCGCATACGTAGCCGGTGCCGCTGGAACAGCTCTGGTCGAAGGGGTGCTCGACGGACCAATCGTGGGGCAGGGTCACGGGCCGCCAGCTTTGGTCGGCGTCCTCCTCGAGCTCCTCGTAGCCCTTGTACCAGGCGTAGTCCGGGTCGCCCAGGTGGAACATCCAGCCATGGTTCAAGTTCATTATTCGGCGCATACGGGGTCCTCCTTTGCCTCACTGCGCAGGGCCTGTTCGGCCTCCCTGCGCTGCGCCAGGAGCAGTTCCGTGCGCTCGCGGTCCTCGGGCTTCCATTTCACGAAGCAGCGCGCGGCGAACCAGATGCTGTGGTCCAGCACGGGGATCAGGGTATACATGGGCCACATGAACTTCAGGTATTTCTCCGGCGGACGGATGCCGTCCTCCTTGTAGCCGCCGCGGTAGCCCGTCCACTGGAGGAAGGCGTTGCCCGTCACCTGGCCGATGTTGTTGGTGATGATCTTGCTGAACAGGGCGTTCACCGCCGTGGTGACGCCCTCGCTGCGCTGCCCGGTTTTGAGCTCCACGTAGTCGTACCACTCGTAGTCGAGCATCTTCCCCGCCACCTGGTCGAAGCCCATCATGGCGTTCCACAGGGACTCCATGGCTACCACGAGGGCGAAGCGCCAGGGGCTCTTGTAGCCGCCGAAGTACATCACGAGGCGGTTGAAGATATTGATCAGGCATTTGAGCTGCTGCGCCCGCAGCGGTCCGCCGATTTTGTTGATGATCTGCCGGTGGAAGGGCTGCAAAATATTGGAAAGCGTACCGGAGAGCGTCTGCTTGAGCGTCAGCAGGGCCTCGCCGCTCATTTCCGCGCCGAAGACCTTGTAGGTGGGCATGAGGTAGCGGTAGATCATCAGCTCGTCCCCCATGTCGGGCGAAAAGACGGTGATGAAGCTGGCGACGGCGTTGACGATGAAATACCGGTTGTGCTTGACCACCTGGAAGCTTTGCAGCAGGCTGAGCTTCTCCGGCGCCTCGCCGTCCTCTGTGGCGGGGGCGGGGTAGGAGTAATCCACCCGCTGGCGCACGAAGGTGGGCAAAATATGCGCGGCGATGCCGAAGGGCATGAGGATCAGCGAGCCGTAGAAGAGGATCTGGTAGTCGGAAAAGCCGAATACGGAGCTGAAGCCCATGAGGATGGTGGGCAGGTTCCCGATGACCCAGGTGAGGGAGGCCCCCATGTTGCCCCACACGTCGATGCGCCCGCGCTGTTGGGTCAGCGGGCTGATGCCCGCGCGCATTTTCTCCGCCGCGACCCCGTTCATCGTGCCGGTGATGTCCTGGGTCATGTTGCAGATCACCAGCAAAAGCAGATGCTGGAAGTGCGTCAGGTTGCCGTCCACCAGCTTCACCACCGTGAGGATGGTGCCCGCCACGGCGGAAACGCGCATGATGACGCGCAGCGCCTGCGGCCCCAAGCGCTTCTTGTCCATCCAGCCGCCCAAAATCGGGTCGTTGACGGCGTCCCATACGGAGGAGATCACGCCCGCCACGGAAATTTTGTTGGCCGGGATGCGGAAATAGTCCTTGTAGAGGAAATCCTGCCGGTTGGCGAAGCCGTCGAACATCCCGCTGAAGGCCCGGTGGAAGAAATACAGCAGCAGCTCCCATGGCGTGATGTGCTCCGGCGGGATGCCCTCGCCCCGCAGCCAGGCCTTGGGGTGCCGTATGCCCTCCCGCGCGTTTTCCAGGGTCTGCGCGGGGAGGAACCTCCCCAGCAGACCGAACAGCCAATCGATGACCCATCCCTCCCCCGTCTTTGTTCCGGTGTATTATAACATGAAACCGCGCCGGTTGCAAGCCCTTGCCCTGCCGGCCGCTTTCCCGATCTCCCCGACAGCCAGGGGGACAAGCGACAGCCCAACCATGATCAGCCAGTGGGCAGGGCTCACGGGCACGCAGTAGAACAGGCCCATCAGCGCCGGCACCAGCGCGATGGCCGCGATGAGCCCTATGGAAAACAGCAGCGCGGAGAGCATCGCCCTGTTGCCCCGGAAGCCCGTGCGGAAGGCGGAGGCGGCGCTGCTTCTGGCGTTGAAGATGTTGACCACGGAGGACCAGCCGATGATGACGAAGGCCATGGTTTGGCCGATCCCGTGGGAGGGCGCCGTCCCGGCAATCGGAACGAATTTGCCGATGTAAAAGCCGACGAGGGAGATCACCGCGAACACGAAGGACATCACGCCGATCTTCCCCGCCAGGCCCCCGGCGAAGATGCCTGCGTTTTTCTTCACGGGGCCGCGCCGCATCGAGCCCGCCTCGGCCGGCTCCTTGCACATGAAGATATCCGGCACGCCGTCTGCCACCACGTTAATCAGCAGCAGCTGTATGGCCGTCAGGGGCGCACCCCAGCCGAAGAGGATCGCGATGAGCATGATGAAAATCTCGGAGATGTTGCAGCTGAGCAGGGAGTAGAGTACCTTGCGGATGTTGTCGTAGACCCGCCGGCCCTCGGCCACGGCGTCCACGATGGAGGCGAAATTGTCGTCCGTCAGGATCATGTCGCCGGCGCTCTTCGAGACGTCCGTGCCCGAGCCCATGGCGACCCCCACGTCCGCGGCTTTGAGGGCGGGCGCGTCGTTCACGCCGTCGCCCGTCATGGCCACGACTTCACCCTGCGCCTGCCAGGCCTTTACGATGCGTATTTTGTCCTCCGGGCTCACGCGGGCGTATACCGCGTAGTCCCGGATATTTTTCGTCAGCTCCTCCTCGGGCATGGCCTCCAGCTCCGCGCCGGATATCGCTTTGTCCGCGCCGGAGAGGATGCCGATCTCCCGGGCGATGGCGGAGGCCGTGGCCGCGTGGTCCCCGGTGATCATCACCGTCTTGATGCCCGCCCGCTTGGCCTCCTGCACGGCAGCCATGCTCTCCGGGCGCGGCGGGTCGATCATCCCCACGAAGCCCGCGAAGGTGAGACCCTGCTCCAGCTCGCCCACGCCCAGGTCCTCCGGGAGCGTATCGTAATACTTATAGGCTGCCGCCAGCACCCGCAGGGCCCGGCCGGCGAATTCGTC
>WQTL01000268.1 GCA_009786275.1 Bacillota bacterium
CATGACGCACAGCGCCGTATGCTTCGGCGCGAGCGGCAGCTCGGCTTTTTTCCAGCCGCCGAAGCCCTCGGCGGGCACGCCGAGGCTGTAATCCGCGCCGAAGTGCCGGTAATACCAGGCGGGCACGATGATTTGGTCAGGCATGTCTCAACCCCATCAGCCGTTTGATATTTTCATAGAATATCTTCTTCTTGTCCTCCTCGGAAATCCTCGCGTAGGCCACCCAGCCCAGCTGGGGCGCGGGGTCGCGCATAGGCAGGTCGGAGCCGTACAGCACCCGCTCCGCGCCAATTTTGCTTACGAGATACTCGATCAGGCCCCGCGTGAGCGTCGTATAGGTGATCTCCAGCAAGGCGTTGGGCCGCGCCTTGGCGACACGCAGGCACTTTTCGGCCGTCTCGTAGCTGCTGCCCGCGTGCGCCAGGACGAACGTAATGTCCGGATAGCGCCCGCAAAGCGTGTCCGCCTCGCCGAAATCCGGCACGGGGCAGTGCAGCAGCAGCAATAGCCTGCGCTCGTTTGCGTATTCCAGCCAGGGCGCGAGGCGCTCGTCCAGCAGGCTGAAGCCCTGGTAGGGCCAGTAGGGCTTAATCCCCACGAACACGTCCGGATATTCCTCGAACCAACTGCGCCACAGCGCTAAATCCTCGTCATAGTTGAGGTTGCAGGTGTTCCAGCCCAAATACCTGCCCGGGTATTTCTGCGCGGCATCCACCGTCTGCGCGTTGCCCGCCATGCCGTCCGTGGCGATGCCCTCCCAAGGGGCGGTGATAATCGCCTCCACGCCCAGCCGGTCCAGCTTGGGCGTGATGTGCTCGCACGACGAGTTGAGCATCACCAGCCCGCTGACGGTCTTGTGCTCCGCCGGGGCCATGTGGGTATGGGCGTCGAGCACCGGCACGGGCATGGGCAGGCCCTGATCGGCAGCCATCGCAATCGCGTCGAATTCGCATTCGCTGTCGTCATAGAGCGCCAACTCGGTTGGATTGATTTTCAGCAGGCGGCAGGCGTTGCCATGGGCCACCAGGTCTTTTTCGTCCTCAGACAAAACCGCGTATTCGTTCAGGCTTTTCAGCGCGCCCATGGAGGACCCGGGCCAGCCCGTGCCGTAGAGCGCGCGGCCGATGCCGAAGTGCTGCTTCGTCAGCTCCAGGATGTCGTTCGCCTGGTTCCTGCTGTATTCGAAATGCAGGCGCGGATAGCGCTCCAGCAACGGGAAAACCTGCCGGTTGTCGCCCCAGCTGGCCCCGAGGAGGATCATGTTGAGCTCCCGGTATGCCTCCAGCAGGGCGGTCAGGCCCTCGAAGCCCTCGCCGCAGGGGTAGAACAGCGGCAGGCCGCGTTCGATGAGCAGCCCCGCGATCTGCTCCATATTGCGCGGGTTGTGGCCGCAGTTGAACTTCGACGGCAGGATTTTCACGCCCCGGAAGCCTGCGTCCAGCAGCCTGGTCAGATAATCCGGGTCGCCGGTCTCGAGCATCGCCGTGGGGGGCAGCGTGGCGATGCCGTAGAGGCGCGGCTGCGCCTGCACTGTCTCCATCAGCCTGGCGTCCCCCGCCACGAAGGAGTAGTCCGCGCTTTCCGCCCGGCTCACCGCCGCGCCGTGCACGCGCACGCTTCGCATATCCCCGAGCATGGCCTCCGGGCGATGCGGCAACCGCGCCGGTGGCTTGCTGTGCCTGCCTACCTTGCCGTGGACGTCGAAATATTTACGCTGCTTCATGTTACACCTCAATCACACAGATGCGGGTACATCCCCATCACCCGGTCAATTTCCGCCGCCTGCCCGGGCGACAAAGTCTCCGCCGGGTCCAGGCACCAAATGCCCTCCAGCAGCCCCTGCCTGCGCAGCGTCTCGTGCACGCCGGGGATGCAGCCCTTGAAACCGTTGCTTGTATCAAAAACAGCCGAATTGAAGTCGGTGATCTCCGCCGCCAGGCGCAGGTGTTCGGGCGTGATTTGCTTGGCCTGCTTCAGCTCATTGAATATCTCAACCGCCCTGCGCGTGCACACGGCCCAGTGGCCCAGCAGCCCGCCGACGAAGCGCTTCTCCACTTCTCCAAAGCGATAGGGCGTGAGCAAATCGATCACGATGTTGTCGTCATTGCCGGTGTAGAGCGCCACATCCCGGCTTGAAAACGCCGCCGCCCGCACCACGTCAATCGTCGAGTACCTGTCAAAGATGGCGCACTTGATGCCGATCACGTCTTCGATTTCGCAGAGCTTCTGCCAATAGTCGAACGTGAGCCGCCGCCCGCCGACCGCGATTTGCAGGTAAAAGCCGATCACCGGCAGAATTTGCGCCACGGCTTTTGTGCGCTCGAGCAGTTCCTCCTCAGATAAATCGCCCGGGCCCCCCGGGCTGAGCAGCACCGCGTCGTAGCCCAACGACAACGCCAATCTTGCTTCCGAAACCGCCTGTTCCGCCGGCCCGCAGGCCCCCGCGATTTTTATGACGGCGCGGTCAAATTTATCGGTCTCCTCCGCCGCCACCCGCAGTACCGGCTCCAACAGTCCGGTTTCCCTGATCGCAAACTGCGTGGTATGCACCGCCACGGCGATGCCGCCCACGCCCGCCTCCAGGTAATACCGGAGCAGCCGCCGCTGGGCGCCCTCGTCGAAGCGCCGGGCCGCGTCCAGGGCCAGGGGGATGGCGGGGATGAACGTCCCCTGCGCGAATTTTCTCAGCGCTTCGTCGTGCCGATGCATCAATAGCGCCCCTTCCGCTCCTCAAAATGCGTGGGCTTGCCCGGCCCGCCGCCGCCGTCCAGCAGCCACCGGGCCTGCCACTCGATGAGCGTGCCGGCCGTCACGCCCGGCGGCCCGAACAGCTCCATGGCCGGCGAGGCGTCGCTGAGCAAGGCGGTCTCGCCCTCCTCGCCCTCGAACAGCGGCTCCTTGCCCAGAATTTCGCCCAGGCGCAGGGCGGTTTCTTTGACGGACAAAACCTCCGGCCCGGTGACGTTGAGCTTGCGTGCCGGGGACTGCGCGTGCAGCAGGGCCCGCAGGGCGATCTCGTTGGCGCTGCCCTGCCAGATGAGATTGAAGCAGGGCGTGCGCAGCGAAACCGGCCTGCCCTCCAGGATATTCTCCGCGATGTCGTACAGCACGCCGTAGCGCAAATCGGTCGCGTAATTCAGCCGGTAGAGCAGCACCTTTGTGCCGTAGGTCTCGGCGGCAAATTCGAAGGCGCGCTCCCGTGCCAGGCAGCTCATAGCGTATTCGCCCACGGGCTCCGGCGGGGTCTGCTCGGTGCAGCCGGGCGGGGAGGCCAAAGGGTACACATTGCCTGAGGAGAACGCCACGATGCGCGACGCCCGGTATTGCTCCGCGATAAAAGCGGGCAGGCTCGCGTTCATAGCCCAGGTGAGCCACTCCCTGCCCTGCGTGCCGAATTTGCGTCCCGCCATGAAGACGACATTCTCCATTTGGGGCAGGGCGGCGCGCTGCGCGGGGTCCAGTAAATCCGCGGCGATGGTCTCGACCCCGTTTTCCTCAAGGTAGTTTCGTTCCTCGCAGCCGGAAAAACGCGAAACCGCGGCCACACGTTTCCCCGCCCGCCTGGCCAGTACGCACAGCGACGGCCCCATTTTGCCCCCCGCGCCCAGCACCAGGATATCGCCGGGCAGGCGCGCCATGTCCTCAACGAGGGCGGAAGAAGGCGTCGTCAGCAGATCGTTGAGCTTTTCTTCAGTCCACATAGGTACTCCTCTTTGGTCTTCGCCGGGACGAAGCCCTCCTGTATGCGCCGCCCCAGTGCCGCGCCGTCCGCCAGCAGGTCGATCACGGCCGCCGCCAGCAGCTTCGCGGGCAGGATGTACGCGGCCTCCGGGTCGGCCACGCGAAAGTCCCGGCTGTGCAGCGCGCCGGTGAAGCCCCCCAGCAGCGGGTGGATGCAGGGCATGAGGCGGCTCAGGTCGCCCATGTCGGTGGAGCCGGTCATGTCGCCGCCGCGCAGGATATCCACTTCGGGCAGCAGCGCGCGGGCGTTCCCCTCGAACACCGCGCTGAGGCGCTCGTCCTGCGCCAGAGGGAGATAGCCGGGCGTGTCGGCGATCTCAACCGCCGCGCCCACGGACATCGCGGCCCCCCGCACGGCGCGGTCCACCTTTTGCGCGGCGTCTTCGATGGCGGCGGCGGTCCGGGCGCGCACGGCGGTCTCCATGGTCACGCGGGCGGGGACGCAGTTGACCGCGCCGCCGCCGTGGGTGACGATGGGGTGCACGCGCACGCTGTCCTCGTCGCGGAAGGTTTCGCGGTTCGCGTGGATGCCCATGAGGGCCAGCATAGCCGCGTTGAGCGCGTTGACGCCCCTGTCCGGCTGGCTGGCGTGGGCCTCCCTGCCGTGAAACGTGATCTCCTTGGATACAAAGCCCAGGCTGCCGCACATCAGTTGCAACTTCGCCGAAGGGCTCTCCGCCAGGGCGTGGATCATCATAGCCATGCTCACATCGTCAAACGCGCCCTCGGCGACGAGCTGCTGCTTGCCGCTGAAATGCTGTATCTCGCCCTTTTCGGCCAGGTGCCGCCGGTACGGCAGG
>WQTL01000269.1 GCA_009786275.1 Bacillota bacterium
CCCTCGCTATACCTCGAAAGTGTGTGCCTGCGCGTACGCTGGTTTTCTTGTTGCCTGATATGGCGCTACTGGCAGTTGGTTTTCACGCTAAAAATTCATTCACACATCTTCTGTACGCCGCAAGCGGGTCCCCTGCCGCGATGATCGGCCTGCCCACCACGATGTAGTCCGACCCGGCCTCCCGGGCCTTCTCGGGGGTCATGATGCGCGTCTGGTCGTCCGCCGCGCTGTCGGCGAAACGAATGCCCGGCGTCACGGTGAGGAAGTCCGGCCCGCAGGCGGCCTTCACGCTCCCCGCCTCCAAGGGGGAGCACACCACGCCGTCCAAGCCCGAAGCCTTCGCGTTTTTCGCGTAGTGCAGCACGGTCTCCTCCATGCCAGCGTTGATGAGCAGCTCTTTTTGCATGGCCTCCTCGCCGGTGGAGGTCAGCTGCGTCACGGCGATGACGAGGGGCCGCGTGCCGTCGGGCCGGGTGAGGCTCGCCAGGGCGGCGCGCATCATCTCGCCGGTGCCCGCCGCGTGCACGTTGACGATGTCCGCCCCCAGCCGGGAGAGCGCCGCGGCGGCCTTCTTCACGGTGTTGGGGATGTCGTGCAGCTTCAGGTCCAGGAAAACCCTGTGGCCCCTGCGCTTGATCTCCTGCACGATCTCCGGCCCCTCGGAATAGAACAGCTCCATCCCGATTTTGACATAGGGCTTTTCGCCCGCCGGGAACAGGGCGAGGAAGTCATAGGCTTCCCGCCCGGAGGAAAAATCCAGGGGGATGATGACGTCTTTTGGCATGGCGATATCTCCTTGTTGTTATTTAAATAATGATAGCAGCGGGTAAATCAAGCAGGTCAGGTAGGTCCACACCACCCGTATGCCGCCGCTTTCGCCCACGTTGACTTTGTTCATCAGCCGCACGGCGGGGCCGGTGCAGGCTTCGCGGTAGCGCAGGGTCTTTTCGGCATATTTGCTCTGATCCTCTTTGATAATGAATATCCGCACGCCCCGGTCCTCGTCGCCGTTGCAGAAGGGGTTGAAGCCGGAGGCCGCGCTGTTGATCAGGTCCACGCCGTCCGCCGCGGCCACGAAGTTGTTCGTGTGGTCGTGCCCCACCGAGATGGCCTGCACGTTCCCCTGCGCCCGCAGGATGGCCAACTCTCCGCAGTATTGCTCCGCGCTGGGTGGGCAGGGGCTTTCCCGCACGTAGTTGTACTCCGATGGGTTCGGCGCCTCGTAGCCCAGCGGGTTGCTCGTGCTGGGCACAAGGTAATCGCGGATCTCCGGCACGATGATGTGCTGGAACACCATGGCGGGCACACTGCGGTTGTTCACGCTGACCAGCCAGTCCAGCTGCTCCGTTTTCACGGCGTCCGTGTGGGAATCCAGGAGGAACAGCTGCCACTTCTCCTCCCCCCGCGCGTCCAGGATGGGCAGGCGGTAATCCGCGCGGTCCGGGCCCGTGTACACGCTGTAGGAGCGGTAAATCTCCAGCTGCCCTTCGCGGCTGAGGCTGTCCTGGGAATCGTGGTTCCCGAACACCATGGCCACCGGCACGCCCGCCTTCTGGAATATCCGCATGAACTGCCCAATGGCCAGCTTCGCGTACCCCCGGTAGAGGAACTCCGGCAGGCCGGGGATGAAGTTGGCGATGTTGTCCCCCGCCAGGACCACCAGGTCGGGCCGCTCCAGCGCCAGGGCGTTTCTGATCAGGTGTTTCGCCGCCGGGCTCAGGAACCCGATGTCCTGCAAGTCGCTCACCTGCATGATTTTGAACGTGCCGTCTTCATTGAACCGCAATGTATTCCCCTCCGCCCCGCAAGCGATGATTTGCGCGCCCGCCAGCAGCCCGATACACAGGACGCCCGCCAGCAATTGTCTGACTTTACGCATGATGCACCTCCCCGTATACTTCCCAGCCCGCGAAGGGCGTGGATTTCCCCCTGCTCTTGAATTTCTCCGGGTCAATACTATAACACTTCTCCAAATCCCACGCGTATGTGCCGGTGATGCCATTGCCTGTCCAGCTTTCCAGCAGCCTGCGCGGGTTGTCACTCATGGCTTCCACGAGTTTTTCGAGGGTCATAAGCCCTATGCGCACAAGCCTCGTATACAGCACCGGAAAGGCTGTCTCCAGCCCCACGACCCCGCACGCGCTGCCCGCGAAGCCCTTCGACTTCTCCTCCCGGGTGTGCGGCGCGTGGTCGGTGGCAATGCAGTCGATGGTACCGTCCAGCAGGCCCTCCAGCAGGGCCTCACGGTCTTCAGCGCCGCGCAGGGGCGGGTTCATCCGGAAGCGCCCGTCGTCCTCGCAGTCGTCTTCCGTCAACAGCAGGTAGTGCGGCGCGGTCTCGCAGGTCACGGGGACGCCGCCCTGCTTGGCCTTTCGGATGAGCTCCACGCTCTCTTTGGTCGACACGTGGCAGACGTGGTAATGGCAGGCCGTCTGCCGGGCGAGCTCCAGGTCGCGGGCCAGGGGCACCCATTCGCTTGCCGGGCTGCCCATCAGGCTGTCGTCCTCGCAGTGGGAGAGGATCGGTTTGCCGCAGGCCCTGGCGCGCTCCATGGCCGCCCGCATGAGCCGTCCGTCCTGCACACCCGCGCCGTCGTCCGAAAAGCCGCACACATAGGGCGCGAGGCGCTCCATCTCGCTTAAGAGGCCCTCCCCCTTCCGCCCCATGGTGATGCAGCCCACGGGGAACACGGGGATAACCGCACTGCGCGCGATAATGTCCAGCTCAACCCGCAGGTGTTCGAGGGTATCCGGCGGGGGGTTGAGGTTCGGCATGGCGCACACGGCGGCATAGCCCCCGTTCAGGGCCGCGCGGCTGCCGGAGGCCACGGTCTCTTTCGAAGAAAAACCGGGCTCCCGGAAATGCACATGCAAATCCACGAAGCCCGGCAATATTGTGATGTGATCGCGCCGCTCGAACATTGAGGCATCCCTCCCGTCCTTCATGTCATTATAACACAGGAGCGGGGGAATGTAAAGAGAAATTTAAAAATTGCTGGCGCTCCTTAAAGGAGGAAATATATGGGAACATTTCTTGCTTTTTTTGTGTAGAATCTTGAATTATTTTGTCAAATCCGCTTGACTTTACCGCTTTATCGTATTATAATTGAAAGGTGAGGGAGGGATTTTCGGGGTGAGCACTGGTGTAGCAAAAGAAATCATCAAAACTATGGGCATACCACTGGCCTTGTCTGTTTTCGTTTTACTTATGCAATTTGGTTTCGATTTAGTCAAGCCGGAGGAAGAAGGATATCCAGACGTGGGCGTACCGAAGGTATTTAGCGGGAAATTTGCAGAAAGTTTTTTCAAGGTTCCCGTTGATGTTACGCTAGTATCTTCAAGCCTGTTAGTGGATATTTTCACATCCGAAAAGAGCACTTTAAGTGCTGCTACATTTGGTTTTTGTCTTTTCTTTATTTTCTTAGCCTTTATAATTATCATTAGCCAAGAATGTACAATATTATGGACAGGCAAAGAGAAGCAAGAATCAAGCAACGAGAATGAAATCGAAACCAATAATGTGACCTACATGAAAAACCTGATAGAGAGAGCACCTAAGTGGGTTTCGATCTTGGCATTCCCTTTTTTCGCTTGGGCAGCCAAAACGAATCAAGAGGAAAAACATAACAATTATAAAACGAAGGCAAAAAAAGAGGCTATGGCAAAAGTGATCGAGGCCAAAAAATTGGCGGCGCAATTAACTAAGGTAGCTTATGTTTTGGCGTTTTTTCTTCTCGTACTACTGTTTTTGATTTGGCTCATGCAAGAGTTCCCATTTGAATTATTAAAACAATAAGGAGGATAAGCCGTGGAAAAAGAAATGAAAAAAGGTCGTACCGTTTTGGCAGTTTCGCGCGGTTTCACAATTGCTTCGATTTTAGCTGCCATAGCGTTGATTGCGGCCTACTTCTTTAGGTAAGCAACCTAAACATAACACAGCGGTTCGTCACTTCACGTGACGAACCGCTGCGTTACTTCGTCAAAACGTTTCCTTTTTGACAGTTCTGCTTAGGTAGACCGCGATGGTAGTTATCAGCAGCACGATGCACCCGATTGGTATGAGTATTGCAAGGTACGTTGCGACACCAAGGCCTTTCGACCCAACAAAATAGATTATCAGCAGTGTTACTATGGTTGCCGCCGAAACAATCGCTAAAACACGGGAAATGGTCAATATGATCCGTCCTTTTTTCATTTCCTTTTCCATAGGTATCATCCTTTTCTTTGTTTTTTTATTCCGCCGTAAAGCTCACCGTAAAGTTGTGCGACCTGAGGTTCCTCGCGCCGAAGAACTGCATCCGCGCGTCGCCGCCGGTGAAGGTACGGTCGCCGATCCGCAGCTGCTCCACGTAGCCGTTGGCGTCCGCGCGCAGCACCTGTATCCACTGGGAGGCGTCCGCGCCCAGGGTGATGGCCCTGCTTGGATACTTCGCGTTGTAGGCCTTCACAAGCTCCTTGATCTGCTCGCTGGTGAAGGCGGGGTAGCTGCGGCTGACCGTCTCGGGGCTGGCGCAGCCGCCGGCGAGGTAGGCCGCGGGGGCGGCGCCGCCCCAG
>WQTL01000270.1 GCA_009786275.1 Bacillota bacterium
GGCGACCTTCAGCTACGACATGCGCGACGAGCCCGGCCACCACGCCTTCGACCCGGCCTACGGCGGCGGCAGCCTGCTGGACGTAGGCTGCTACTGCCTGCACTTCGCAAGCTGGTACGCGGGCGCGCCCCTGGCGGAGCTCAAGGCCGTGGCGGACGTGGGCTCGGCGACGGGCAAGCGGGTGGACGAATACTGCGCGTACCTGCTGCGCTTTGAGAACAACGTGATCGCCCAATTATGCAGCGGCATGACTTTGGACCGCCCCGGCGGCGACTTCATCTTCGGGGACCTGGGATATGTGGAGCTGAAGTCGCGCTTCTACGCGCCGGAGCGCTTCGCGATTCACACAAATGACGGCGCGGCGATAGAATGCGGGACGCCCTTTTTGGGCAACGGCTTCGAGGAGCAGATCATCGATTTCCATCGTTGCTTGCGGGAGGGAAGGCAGGAGAGCGACATCATGCCCTTCGCGCAGTCCCGGGAAATCGCGCGGCAGATGGACGAGATACGCAGGCAGGTGGGGGTGCAGATCGTATGACGGACCGCGCCGAGCTCCTGGAAGAATTCGCCGCGCTGCGCTTCGGCATGTTCATCCATTGGAACAGCGCGACCTTTCAGTTCGCGGAGGACCATGACGACTGGTGCTATGGTGTCACCGACAACGCCGACAGCCGATACCGGCCGTTTTCGCCGGGTAATTTCGACCCCGGGCCGGTGGACTTTCAGCAGTGGGCCGATACGGCGAAATCGGCCGGCTGCCGCTTTTGCGCCCTGACCGCCAAGCACCACGAGGGCTTCGCGCTCTGGCCCAGCGGCGCCACGGAGCACAGCGCCGCCAATTCGCCCTACAAGGGCGACGTGATCGCGGAATATGTGCGCGCGATGCGGGCCAACGGCCTGCTGCCGGGCCTGTATTACTCCATGCTGGACCTGCGCCACAACATCACCGAGCGCGGCTGCGGCGCGGCGCAGAAGGAACTGATCTTTCGCCAGCTGGAGGAACTGCTCACCGGCTACGGCGAGATCCCCATCCTGGTGATCGATGGCTGGGGCTCGGCCTGGGGCGGGCCGCGCTTTTCTCAGTTGGACTATGCCGAAACGGCGGCGCATATCCACGCGCTGAGCCCGAACACCCTGATCCTCAACCACAGCTGCGAGTGCAATACCGACCACACGGACGCCATCTTTTTCGAGAACGCCGCCGGGCAGCGGGTGCCGCGGAATTTCAAGGGCTATGGCGCGGCGGGGAACAAGCTCACGCGCCACTGGTTCTGGAAGACGGTCGACGCGGGCAGGCGCTGCAAAAGCGCCGCCTGGGCCGTGAATAAAAAGCTGCGCCCGATGAATAAACGCGGCGTGGTGTTTCTGCTCAACGCTTCGCCGAACAGGAACGGGGTGATTGAGGAGAATTTGGCGGGGGTGTTCAGGGAAATCGGACGAATGACACAGGAGGTACAGTGATGCTTACAACCCATGACAAAGAAGTTCTCCGCGCCCTGGCCGGAGCTTACATGTCCTATGCCACGCTGCCGGTGCAGAAAGAGAAAATCGGCTTGTGGCGGGCGCTGAACCGCTGCGAGATGCAGCGCCCCATGGTGACGATTGACCAGTTGCCCTGGGATGAGCTGGCCTGCGGGGAGCTGGCCTGCCGGGTGGAGGACCGCTATTGGCGCGGGGTGGAGCAAACCCTGCGCAAGGCGCTCTACAAGTGGCGGCATTTCCCCGTGGACATGGTGCTGGACCCGTTCATCGCCATCCCGAAGGCCGTCGCGCGCACGGGCTACGGCATCCGTGTGAAGGAGGAGATCCTCGGCCCCGAGGGCAGCACCTGCCGCAGCCACCGCTACATCAACCAGCTGCTGGAGCTGGACGACGTCAATTTGATCAAGGACGACCGCGTCACCCACGACGAGGCCCAGACGGAAATGCGCCTGGCGGAAGCGGAGGAGATTTTCCAGGGTATCGCGCCGGTGCGGGCCGTGGGCGTGGGGTTCCACCTGGGGGTGTGGGACAGGATCAACACCTTTATGGGCGCGCAGGAGTGCTATTTCGCCTTCTACGACAACCCGGAGCTGCTCCACGCGGCCATGGAGCGCATCACGCGGGCGACCATCGCGGGCATCGAGGACGCCAACCGGCTTCGGGTGCACGACGACACGGCGAACCTGTGCCACTGCTCGCACATTTTCACCGACGAGCTGCTGCCGGACAGCGGGCAGGGCAGGGGACCGGTCTCGCAGAACTGCTGGTGCCTGGGGCTGGCGCAGTTGATGACCGCGGTATCGCCCGCGATTTTCGAGGAATTCGAGCTGCCGTATATCACCCGCATGGCGGGGTATTTCGGCATGATCTACTACGGCTGCTGCGACAGGCTGGACGACCGCCTGGACCTTGTCAAGCGCATCCCCAACGTGCGCAAGGTCTCGTGCAGCCCATGGAGCGGCCGCGCGCGCTTCGCCGCCGAAATCGGGCCGGAGCTGGTGATGTCGGCCAAGCCCTCGCCCGCGTTTTTGGCCACCGACAGCTTCGACGCCGAAGCCGTGCGGCGCGACCTGGAGCTCACCTGCGATTTGGCCCGGCAAAATGGCGTGAACCTCGAGTTTTTGCTCAAGGATGTATCGACCGTGAGGAAGGACCCGGGGCGGCTGACGCGCTGGGCGGAGACGGCCATGCGGGTGGCGGAGGGCTACGCATGAAGCGTGAGCGCGGTTTGAATATCCTGCGCGTCATCGTTGTCGTGGCGCTGGCGGCCGTCGTGGCGCTTATGTATACACAGTCACGGCATAAAATCTTCTGGGAGGTCAACTGCCATCCGTTTCTTTTTTCAACAAGACTATTGCGTTTCTCCGCGGACTATAGTATAATGTGCTCAGGATACTCATTTTTAACATAAAAGGATCTACAGACGATGTCGGTTAAACGAATGGTTGCCCTGCTACTTAGCCTATGTATGGTAATGGCGTTCGCCGTCATACCCGCCCACGCCGTAACCACACCCTGCGATTGCGGCGAGGTTCTGCAGGTGTTCGTGAGAGGCTTCCTGCGCCCGCTGTACTACCACTACGGCGAATCGAACCAAAGGGAAGCGTTTTTGCTTTCGCACCTGCTGATGGACGATCAGGGCAAGAGCGTCCTCCCCATCACCAAGACCTGGGTGATCGACCACGACCACAAGGACGCCCCCGAGTTCGAATTCCTCTACGATTACCGCCTGGACGCCTTCGAAATCGCCGGCCAGCTCAACGAGTTCATCGAAACCCTCTGCGAGGAGACGGGGCACGGCACGATCGCCCTGACCGGCATGAGCCAGGGCACGAGCATCGTGACCACCTATGTCGCGGAATACGGGACGGACCGCCTGGAGACGCTCATTCTCATCAACGGCTCCTACCAGGGCGCCGTGCTGCTGGGCGAGCTGCTCACCAACCGCTGGGCGCTCTCCGTGCCCGCATTGATCAACTTCATCGAATCCCTGCTGCCGTCCTCCCCCGTCGTTTCCGCCCTGTTCAACCTCTGGCGCGCGCTGCCTCTGACGAACCTGCGCACGCCCGCCAGCGGCGCTGTCGCGGGCCCGCTGTGCAAGATCATATACAACTGGGCCATTACCCGCCTGCTTGGGCAGATGCCCGCCATCTGGACCTTCCTGCCGAAGGAATACTATGCGGATGCGCGCAAGCTGCTGGACGGCAACCCGAAATACGAGCTCCTGCGCACCCGGGCCGATAAATACTACAACGAGGTGCAGACCCAGGTGCCCCGGCTGCTCAACGAGGCGAAGGCCGCCGGCATCAAGGTCGCTGTCATCGCCTCCTACGGGAAAGCGCCGATCCCTCTGCTGGATAACTCCTATTACCAGGGCGACCTCATCATCGATACCTCCAATGAGTCCGGCGGCGCCACCACCGCCCCCATCGGGCAGGTGCTGCCGCCCAGCGATTCGCCCTACCGCTCGCCAGACGGCATCATCGACGCCGCCACCTGCAACCTGCCCGACCAGACATGGTTCATCAAATACAACGGGCACGACTTCCTGCCCTCTGAGGAGCTGCGCCAATGGCTGATCCACTATGACGTCGGCCTGGGCTACCCCGGCATCGGGACGAACCCCCTGTTCCCGCAGTACCTGCGCCTGACGGAGGACGGCAAGGCCGCCCCCTTGGAGGAGGGCCCCGCCCCCGCCGCCCCGGAATCCTTCGGTGACGCCTTTAAGAACCTGATCGCCTCCTTTGGCTTCTAGCAAATGTCACAAAAATTTTACATAAGAATGTCTGAGTTTCAGGCATTCTTTTTACTTAGGCTCTCCTGAAAAACCCCAAACAATCACAATTCGCCCAAAAAGCCAACGCGCCAAGGCCCTGAGGCACGCGGCGGCGTTCATGGCGAACGCCGCCCGCGACGGGATCGGCGGCGCGCCGTCCTCCCGGTCGTTCTTGAACTTTTCCGCGTAGATGTCCTCAATCATCTCACGGTCAAACGCCCGGTGCTCCAGCGCCTGCGACACCAAGTGACGTTTCACCTCTTTCGAGACCGTTGTCTGGTCTTTGCCTATCCGCTGT
>WQTL01000271.1 GCA_009786275.1 Bacillota bacterium
ATCTTCTGCAGCACGAAGCGGCGGGTTTCTGTGCCCCGCGCCTCGAGCAGGTAGGTGCTGTTGATATGGCCGCCGGTGAGCTCCCGGGGCTCCGCGATCTCCGTGAAGCCCCCGCCGATATCGAACTGCGTCAGCACCGCGCGTAAATCTTCGATAGCTTATCACCCAATTCTCACAAAATCCATGGGGGGGACCGTGATCTCGTCCTTGGTCTTTTTAGCCTCGCGGCTGAGGTTGACGTAGACCTTCGCCTCGTTGCTGTAGCCGGTGATGATCACGCCCGTGGCGGCGTCCACCGTGTATTCGGTGATGCGCGCGCCCCGCAGGCCCGCCAAAGCCGCGTTGGCTCTGGTGTAGGCGTCCCGGGCCTTTTCGAGCTGGCGCTCGAAGGCCAGGCTGCCGTCGCCCTCCCCGGTCTCCGCGGCCTGCAGGGTGAAGGCCGGGCACGCGCCGAAGGAGATGGAGCGCAGCAAAGCAAGCGCGGCGGCGGCGTCGTTCTCGGCCAGGTTCAGCGGCGCGCCGGAGTAATCCGCGCTGCTGTGCAGCAGAATGGGCAGCAGGGGCACGGCCACGTAGCGGCCGCCGGGCATCTGCACCTGGGGCTCCAGGGGCAGGTTGGCGATCACGTCGGCGTGGCGCACCGCGTAGAAATCCCCGTTTTCCAGCATCACGGACCAGCGGGCCGAAAGCGCGGGCAGCAGCTGGTCCACCCGCTGCGCGATCTCTGTGCGGGCGGTGCCGGCGCCGGCGTAGTCGGCGTAGAGCGTATTGCCCGGCCCCCCCAGGGCGATGCCCCCGGTATTCAGCTTGCCCAGGCGGATCAAGATGGCCCTGGAGGCGCGCGTAAAGCTGGATGCCGCGCGCAGGGGGAGCGTATGCCTGCCGGCCTGCCAGGGGAAGCCGCGCGGCGTCCCGCGGATGGGCTGCCCCAGGATGTTTTCCGCCTTGGGCACGAACCATGCGTTGCCGGAGTAGGCCCGCGCGTCCAGGAACAGGGTGAGGCCCTTGGCCTTGCAGTAGTCCTGCAGGGGCTCCAGGCCGCGCGCGCCGCCCAGCCGCAGCAGGGGGGCCAGACGCTCGGGGGCGCTTTGCAGCCAGCCGCCGCGCAGGGCGCTCTGGTAGCGCACGTTCATGCTGTTGACGCCCTTGTTCTTCAGCCGCGTGAGGATATCCAGGGCCTGGTCGAAGGTGGTGAGCTTCCTCTGCCCGAACCGTTTGGCCGGGCCCGTGCCCAGCAGCGTCAGCTCCAGGGGCAGCGTACCGTCGCCGCCCACGGTTTTGGTGGAGGACAAAATGCCCGTGCTGATCAGCTGCTCGCGGCAGGCGGTGGCCATGGTGCCGAACCTGGCGCTGTCCCCATAGAAAAAGCGGTAAGTGATGCTGAACATCTCGCCCTTGGCCGCGCCGTAGCTTACGGGCGCGCGCACGATCGCACGGCCCTCGGCGTCCAGGGCCACGGGCGTGACGGTGAAGCGCGGCCCCACGGCGCTCAAGGGCACCTCCCCGGAGACGGACTGCCGGGCCACGATCTCGCACAGGGCCGCGCCCTGCTCCGCCACGGCCACGAAGCCCGCGCCCTGCCCGCGCACGCCCCAGGCGGCCACGTTGGCGTGCAGGGCGTCCCCGCCGGGGATGGACAGGTCGCTGCCGTATACCGCGAACCGCAGGTCCTCCGTATGGCCCGCGGGCGAGCGCGCGGGGTAGAGCATCGCGCCGCAGCCGTCGGGTAGGAGGAAGAAATCCTCGGGGCCGGGGCTGCGCAATGCGCCGAAGCGCTCCATCAGCCCCAACGTGGCGATGAATGCGCCGGGGTTGCCGTTCAGGTTTTCCCAATCGGCCTCCACGTGGAAGTTGCCCTCCAGCAGCAGATAGCGCACGCGTACCAGGAAGGCCACGTCGTCGGCCTTGAGCGCCTTTTTGGCTGCCCTGGCCGCCGTGGGGGCGTCGGGGGTGAGGGTATAGGCCACCTCCACGCCCGCGGCTTTTTTGTCCTCGCCCCGGATGGCCTTCCAGGCCGCGGCGGCGCTGCCGTAGGCCACGCTGTGGTCCTGGCTGTTGAGGGTGATTTTATGGCCGTTCACGTAGATATCGGCCTCCACGGCGCAGGCTCCCGCGTTGGACTTCGGGGTGCTGCCCGCCCGGGCCAGGACGGACCATTCGGCTTCGCTGTGGCTGCGTATGCTCACACCCCTGCTGGCCTCGTCGAAGAAGAGCTCCAGCCAGCCGGAGCGCGCCAGGGGGTCCGTGCGCTCCATGACGGAGGCCGTGGCGTGGGGCCCGCGGCCGGGGGCGTCCGCCTTGGGGGCTTGGCCGGCGCGGATGTTCACACCGGCGCCCCTGCCGCAGCCTGCGAGGAACAGGAGGGCGAGGCTCAGGCACAAATATTTATGATGATGTTTCATCGGATAGAACCGTCCTTTATTGGGATCGGGTGGATTCCTACAGCTCTATTGCCTTTCCCGTCTCCGCGCTTTCGTACGCGCCGAGGATGATCGACATCGCGCCCGTGCCCGCCCTGGCGTCCGAAAGAGGCGGGCGTTTTTCCGCGATGGCCTGCAGCACGTCGGCGTAGAGGAGGCTGTGTCCGTGGCCGTAGACGCTTGCGGGGTTCGTGGAATAGAGGCGGCGCATGATGGCCTCCTCGTCCGCGGGGGCGCCCTCGAAGCGCCAGGTCTCCACCACGTGCCCTGCGGTGCCGCCCAGGCGTACCACGCCCAGGTCGCCGCTGAACTCGAGGACCTCCTCCTGCGCGCCGGGCCAGCGCAGGGTGGTGCACTCGATGGAGGCAAGGGCGTTGGGGTATTCCACCAGGGCCAGGCCGAGGTCCTCGCACTCGATTTTGCGCGCCATGGTGGCGGTGAAGGCCGTGACGCGCTCCGGCGCGCTGCCCAGCGTCCAGTTGAGCAGGTCGATACCGTGGATGCCCTGGTTCATCATGCACCCGCCGTCCAGGGCCCGGGTGCCGCGCCATGGGGCCGAACGGTAATAGTCTTCCCCGCGGTGCCAGCGAAGCTGCATGCTGGCGTTATAAAGATGCCCGAAGCGCCCGGCCTCCACGGCCTTGCGCAGGGCCTGTACCGCCGGGTTGAACCGGTTCTGCAGGTTGTTGCACACGGTGAGCCCCAAACGCTTCGCCGCCGCCTGGATCGCCAGGGCGTCCTGCCGGTTCATGGCGATGGGCTTTTCCACGATCACGTGCGCCCCGGCTTCCAGGCAGTCCAAACTCATCTGCGCGTGTAACCCGCTGGGGGTGGCGATGGCGACGAGTTCGGGCCGCTCGCGGCGCAGCATGTCCCGGTAGTTCTCGTAGACCGGGATGTCGTCCAGCTCCGCCCAGCCCAGGTTTTCAGCCAGGCTCCGGGGGTCGGTGTCGCACAGCCCGGCGATCTCCAGGTTGTTGTGTTTCGCCGCGCGCACATGCTCGGGCGAAACCCGCCCGCAGCCGATCAGGCAATACCGCATTCGATATCCTCCTCATAGAACACAAGCAGCGTGCCGTGTTCCAACTTTATATATCCCTCGCCGTCCAGGACGTTGCTTACGCCCAGGGGGGTGTCGTCCTGCAGAACCGCGTTTTCCAGGGGGTATTTCAGCCCGCAAATGGTGACGCCCTCGGCCTTGCCGCCCCAGGAAAAGACGGAAACCGTGCCGCCGCCGCGCAGCCGCAACAGACTTCCGCCTGTGACCGCCGTGGCGGTGAATCCCCCGCAGAGCATTTCCATGCGCAGCCCCAGGCGCGCCGCCTTCGCCAGCAATTGCAGATTGCCGACGGCGTGGTCGGGCCGCCCGCCCCATGCCCCTGTGACAATGATATGCGCAAACCCGCGTTCGATTGCCTCGTCCAGGGCCAGGGAGAGGTCGGTTGCGTCCTTTGCGCGGGGAAAAACTTTGCAAGGGACGCCCCGCGGCGCTTCGTCCAGGGAATCCAGGTCGCCGACGAGCAAATCGGGCGTGAGGCCCCGGCGCGCCAGGTGGCGCAGGCCGCCGTCGGCCGCGATGAGGAAGTCCCCGGGCTGCGGGTCGATCCTCTCCGCCGTGGGCGCGGCGCCCGCGATGTAGCAGATTGCCATGCAAAAAATCTCCTTTTACCCTAGAATATCTTACCACAGAAGGGGCGCGATGTCAAGACCGGAAAATCCGCCGCGCGCCGCGCGAAAAGAAATCCCGTAAAAAATTGTGATTACCTACTTGCCAAGAAGGAAAAAACTTGCTATACTATATAAAGTTTGGGAAGGGGTGAGAGGATGAGGACACGCCAGCAGGCCCTGGGCGACCGCAATATCGTGGGGGTAAAGGTGGAGCAGCGGCGGCGGGAGCTGCATATGCGGCAGAAGGACCTGCTCACCCGGCTGCAGATCAACGGCGTGGACCTCAACGCCTCCGGGCTGTCCAAGCTGGAGGGGCAGTACCGCCTGGTGACCGACGTGGAGCTGAAGTGCCTCGCCCTGGCGCTGGAGGTGCGGGTGGACTGGCTGCTGGGGATAGAGTGACAGTATCTTTGCTTTGGGCGGCTGGCACGCCGCCCCTACAGACGGCGCGAGGACTGTAGGGGCGGCGTGCCAG
>WQTL01000272.1 GCA_009786275.1 Bacillota bacterium
GCCTATCAGGTCAATATCAAGGATGACGAGGAGCGTGCGTATATTTTAAAAATTATTGATGATTGGTGGGCGGGCTTATGAACAACGCGCAGGTCAGATACGAATTTATGAAATACTATGTCGCGAAAGAATATGCGGGTTATGGCTGCCACGCGGATGATTTTTTGTCCAACGACAACAAGGTTGTTCTGGCAAACGAATCGGACGAGGATTTCTACGGCATGATGTGCTTCAAGAACGCCGTGCTTGTGAAAGCGAAAAAAGAAGTTTTCGAATGGAGCAAGCGTTTTGTTTCGCAGCATGTAGGGTTCCGCTGTTTCGATTTTCAGCAGGTGGCGGCACTGTACCAGGAGTTGCTGCGGCACGGTTATTCCATGCAGGGCGGCCAGGGCCTGCTGCCGGATATGACGCAGGGACGCCGCGTCGCGCCCGAAACAGGCTTCCATATGCGGGTGTTCCAGCCGGGCGAGACGATGCAAATTTACAATCATCTGGACAAAGACGACTGGCACATGACCCACCCCTCCGATGAGACGGCCCTGACAATCGCGGCCTTCGAAGGTGACAGAATCGTCGGCCTGTGCGATGCGGACAGCGATACGGACACCCTGTGGTCTGTCGGCGTGGAGGTGCTGCCCGCCTATCGCTGTAACGGCATCGCCGCCGCGCTCACGGCGGAAATGACGAACCTCCTGTTGGGTAGGCGCGTGATCCCTTTTGCGACCGGCGCATGGTCGAACAATGCGTCAAGAACCACGTTGTATAAATGCGGTTACTATCCAGCATGGTCGGGGCTGGGCAGCTGCGATAGCGAATGGGCCTTGAATATGTTAAATGATTCGGTAAGCTCAAGAGCTTAGAAATCTCTCAAATCCCACTGCTGATTATATCGTCAATTGTCTGCTCCCTTGCCGCCTTTTCCAGCCCGTGCCACTGCTTGTGGCAGGCCCAAAGGTCGAGAAAAAGGCCGATGGGCATGAACCAGAACCGCTCCTCGCTCATGCCCATTAAAACAGTGCCATAATACAGCAGGCGCGTAAACGACTCGTCGTCGCTTACGCGCCCGCCGCGTTTCCCTCGCTGGTTTCCGCGCTGACGACATTACGCTTCGTGCCCCGGTACATGGCCTCGGTGATGGCGGCCTTGTAGTCGGTCAGTTCCAGCGGCGAGGTGAGGAGCTCCACGGCGTCCTCCGTCAGCAGCTCCCGCTTGGCCGTGGGGTTGCGCAGGTTGTGGATCAGGAGCGACTGGTTGGCCAGCAGGGTGATCAGCCAGATTATTTCGTCCAGCGCCATAGCAAAGTTCTCGGCCTTGAGGAGCTTGTCGCCAAGCTGCTCCAGCCCGCCGTACCGCGCCGCCACTGCCTTCGTGGCCTTGGTGGTGAGGATAAGCTCGTACTCGTCCCCGGCAATGTTGATAACCGTGCTGCGTTCGTCCATGGTAATGTCCTCCTTCACAAATTTAGGTGGTAGAAAATGCGGGCTCGTACACGGCAGTGAACCACGCCGCGAGCACAGCGGGGGCCACGCCGGGATCGCCCTCGGTAACCTCGCTTTTCCAGGGGTGCTTGCCGTTGGCGTCCAGCTTGTTGCGCCGCATGATGACGCCTTCCACCTGCGGGGTTTGGAACTGGATGGAATCGCCCTTCGTGGCGAGGTTGGTGGAGGGCACGGCGAACTTGACGCGGTAGAGCCAGAACATCCTGAAACGGTTATCCGGCTTGAGCGCCCGGAACCCGACCGCCACAAGGCAGCCGTCGTCCTCGCCCGCCGCGACAAGCACGCCGTTGTCGTCGACGGTCGCGCCGGTCAGGTCGGTGGCGGCCTCCAGGCCGATGTCCTCCACGCCCAGGGACAGCTTGCCGCTCTTGAACGCCTTGATGGCGTGGGCCAGGGCGTCGTCGGCGAACAGCGACGCCTCGGCCAGTTCGATGCTCAAGTCGGCCTTGATGGCCTTGGCCAGAATCTTCGGGAGGCCGTAGCTCTCCTCGCCGTTCAGCCCTTCGGTGATTTTCGCGTAGTACAGCGAATCCATGCCTATCGTAGCGATAAAAATCACTCCTCTACTTTATAGATTTGCATCAGGTCAGCGGACCAGTGGTGATATGTTGTATCGTCCTCCCGGCCCAAATAGCGGCGGTCGGTGATGGTGAACCCCGCCTGCAACAGGGCTTTGACGATCTGCCTTTTCCGGGCGAGGTAGTTCCCCTTGCAGTACAGCGACAGCCGGACCTCCTGGGTTTCGTACTCCGGGCGGTTGTCGGCATGCAGGGCGAACGCCTCCACCAGCGGGGTTATAACGACGTATTCGTCGGGCGCTTTGCCGGAAAACACGCCGGTTTCCACCGGCAGGCCCAGCCCCGTGACCAGGGCGTCCAGTTCCGCAAGGATACTCACAGCTTGCCCACCTCGCTATCCAAAACGGCGACCATCGCCGCCGTGGCCGGCGCGCGGGCTGCGGCTTTCGCCGCTTTGAGGAAGGGCCGCGGCGGCTGGCCGTGTTTCCCGTGCTCCAGCACGCTTGCCAGCATCGCGTTAGATTTCCCGTCCGAGCGCGGCTCCTCGAAGCCTATTTTCACATTGAAGTCGCCTTTGCGATCCAACCCCGCCGGGGACAGCCCCAGAGAGTCTTCCAGTTCCCCGGTGGATTCCCCGGACAGCACGGAATGCAGCCCGCTGCGCACCTGCTCCAGCACCACCTTGCCGCCCGCCTCCAGCACCTTCGGTACTATGACATCGGTCTGGTCGGCCAGCCGGGCGATTCTGTCCATGAAATCGTCCGGCATTTTGAAGGAACAACTACCCAATCCCAATCACCTCGCGTGCTAAGATTTCATAATAGCGCCGCCCCAGCACCTCCACCGACAGCACCTCGAAGCGCCCCGCCGCGCTTTCTATTATATATAAGGGCTCTATGGACAGACCGGGGGTCACCCGGAAGCGGAACAGCGCCGTCGCCTCCGAAAATGCGGCTCGGTTGGCCCACTTCACATTGCCGTGGCGTTGCTCATGGTAGGCCCGGACGCGGGCGAGGACTTCGTCGCGGGGCTGAGCGAAGCCGTCAGCGTCTTTATCGTGATGGACGCGGATGATGGTGCAGGGGGTGTTCATTTTACCAAATGACATGATTTTTCTCCTTGCGCTTTGGGCGCGGGAATGGTATAATGGTCGTTGAAATGAGGTGTTATATTGACCGATATAGAAATCATCAAACGCGTGGACGATGGTGCGAACTATTATATCCGCTTATTCGGCGATGCTCCCCATATGGAGTCCATTGACAATGGCGTGTACCGTGTCGTCCGGCCCAAACAGGGCGAGCACGGCATTCGGTTTATCGCCGACGTGCGCCCGGAACTGCTGAACAAGAAAAAAATCCGTGAAATCAAGCGGCTGCGTATGCCCGTCTGGTGGGGGCTGCTGATTTCCGACGACCTGTACCGTCTCGTCTATCACAAGAAGAGAAAAAAGAACATGGAGATAAAGCCTGGGGACGAGCTGTACATGGCCGCTTTCCCCGGAGAAATGATCTCTCACGAAAAAGCGAAGCTGGCCCGAAGGGTCGAAACCCCAGACGATTTCGCGCGCTGGGCGAAGTCCATGTGCGACATTCTCAGCGGCGGGTTCCCCGATATTCACCCGCAACATCATTATCCGCTGTGCCAACGCGGGGCGCTGCGTTGCTACTATATTGAAATCAATGGTCAAATCGCCTCCACAGCGGCTATCATGATGGATGGTGCGAACGCCTCCCTGGAATTCGTGGCGACCAACCCGGCGCACCGGCGGCAGGGTCTGGCTGGCGGTGTATCCGTAGCTGCCGTAAATGATGCCTTCGCCTGCGGTGCGGAGATTGTCACCCTGCGGGCTATGAATCCCGGCACGCGGGAATTGTACACATCGCTTGGCTTCAAAATATATAATGAGGCCTTGGGGTTGTGATGCCTTGGTGTGGATCGCTCGTACTACATATACCAAACAATATTAATTTAGTTTTTAGTTCTTCTTTTCTAGCGTTAATCTAAGCGGTGGCTCGACTGTGTTCTCTTGGACAAAGTCCATGATCCGCAAATACTGGTCGCTGAAATTAAATTCGACTTTCACCGATTTATCTTCATTGATGTATATCCTGTCGATCAGCTCAACAAGCATGAGCCTGTCTAAGGCTTCTATGTTCTGATATTTCAGGAACCGCTCGAAATACTCGTTATTGGCTGCTACGCCCTGTGCCGCTTTTATCTGCTCGGCTGAAAGTGTCTGCAACGTTGCTCGTATTTGGTCGAGCTTTTTTTCAGTTTCTTCTCTGATGCGCTGATATTGCTCTCTTGATATATCTGCATTTTTCCAGTCCCGATAACTAGCATCAAGCAATTGGGTTTCTCGCTCGAACTCTCTTTGGCAGTTCTCTAACAGATGATTTATTCTCAGTGATTGCCTGTTAATCTCGGGGCGTTCGTTTATCTCTTCCACGATTGCCTGTAAATCTGCAACAAGGCCGATTTGGGCTTGTATTACTCCAAGGACAATATCTTCTAAAGTTTTGTAGCTGATACTACGTTTTCGGCTGCAATATTCTTCTCCTGCGTATTGATAGGTTT
>WQTL01000273.1 GCA_009786275.1 Bacillota bacterium
GGAAGCCGCCCGGGAGCGGGGCGCGCAGGGGCTCGGTGACGACCGCCCGGCCTGCGGCGCAGAATTCCGCCAGTTCCCGGCCCACGCAGCCGCACGGGCCCGCGGAAGCTACGCAGACGTAGTTCTCCGTCAGGCGGCGCAGGTACGCGGCCCGGTTGGTCTCCGCGGCGGGCAGCACAAGGTCGGGCGCGGCCTTTTGGGCGAAGGGCGAGTTCTCCAGCCCGCCGTAGAAGCGTTCGCCCAGGGCCTCGCGGCAGGCGCGCAGGCAGCCGATACGCAGGGCGTTGAGGCGCTCCGCATCATCCCGTTCGGAGAGGCCCCGGGCGTCCGGGTCCCACAGGCGGGTGAGGAACAGCCCGTTGTAGGCCGTGTAGCTGTTGTGGGACATATATTCCTCCGGCGTATATGCATGGCGGGCCTGCATGAAATTCCCCGGGCAGGTGACGTAGTAATTCAGCCCCAGCGGGCGTATTCTGCCGCGGTACTTCATGCCCTGCGTGCGCCCGGGGTCGTAGTTGCGCATGAAATAGTACGCCACGCGCTCCAGCTGGCGGTCGAATTCGTCCTTTTGCGCGGGCGCGTCGCAGGCGTCGGCCAGGTCGTAGGCCAGCACCGTATCGCCCAGCCGCGCCTCGAGCACGACGTCATGCGGGTAGAGGCCCTCCCGCCGGAAGGAAGCGAGGCCCTCGTATCGCAGGCGCAGCAGGCCTTTTTGCTCCAGCAGCGTGAAACCCGCCGCCGCCTGCGAAAGCTGCGGCGCGGCGCTCCCCAGGCGCACGCTGCAAAGAGGCACGGCCCCCGGGGCCTTTGCGGCCGCTGCGGATATGGCAATCCCTCCCAACTGTACACGGAATTATGGAAAGCGCGCGGCGATTGTGGGGAAAATTCTCCCTTGTGTGCTGATTTTTCGCATTTTCGGCGGGCAAACAGCGAAAATTCACTTGTGCCGGCGGGGCCATGGTGCTATACTAAACAAGCAGGTAACCTGCGGATGTGAAAAGCAATGGTAGTTTAAGCGCGGGGCTGAAAGCCCGTCTGTGAGGTACGCTTAGGGGGAGAGTGCCATCGTTGAACATCTTCCGGGGCTTGCGGGCGCGCGGCGATATGCCGCGCGTCTTATTTTATTTTTTATTCTTAAAATATTCCCTGTTGTGTTTGACCGCCGCGGACTGCGGGCGCAGCCTGGCGGCCTCCTCGTTGTGGGCGGCGGCCTCCCGCGTGCGGCCCAGGCGGTCCAGGCATACGCACATCTGCAGGTGGGGCAGGTAGCCGTAGCAGTCCTCCAGCAGGAACGCGCCGGAGTCCTCCTTCTTCGGGCACAGCAGGGCGAAGCGGTACCACTGCACGGCCGTTTCATAGTCCTGCCGGGCGAAGTAGTGGTAGCCCAGCTCGCAGCACAGCTCGGCCCGTGGGGCGTCGTAGGTGAAGGAGCGCAGCAGCGCCTGCAGGGCCTGCTCGGGCTGTTCCAGGGCGTTGCGGCACTGGGCCAGCACCCGGCAGGCCTCGATGTTGTTCTCCGCCCATCCCCTGCCCTCGTCCAGGAAGCGCCCGAACGCCGCCGCGGCCTCGGCGTAGCGGGCGTTGTAGTAGAGCTCGCGGGCGTAGTAGAACTGTTCCCGGGGGGAGAGCGTCTCGCCGCGCTGCAGCAGGCGCTCGAACAGGCGGAGATTACGCAGGGGGTCGGTTTTGCTCTTGCGGCGGTGGGTAATGGCTATCGGCGCGTGGACGATCTTGCCGAAGGGCGTGATCACCTCGTGGATGGCGCCTTCCCAATGCGCGCGCGGACAGTTGCGCAGAAGGCGCTCGCGGTAATAGCTGAAGGTCGGCTTGCCCTGCTCGTCGAAGGCGATGTTGTATTTCATCATCACGGTGTCCACCGAGGGGTCCAGGGTCTCCTTGAGCGACAGGAATGCGGCGGCGTCCTCCGGCAGGATGACGTCGTCGGCGTCCAGCCACATGAGGTAGCCACGGGTCCCCTTGGAAAACGCGAAATTCCGCGCCGCGCCGAAGTTGTCGATCCATGTAAAGTCATAAACCTTGTCGGTGAATTGCCGGGCGATGTCCTTGGTTCTGTCGTCGCTGCCGGTGTCGACGACGACGATCTCGTCCACAAGGGGTTTCGCACTGGTAAGGCACCGGGCCAGGACCTCCTCCTCGTTTTTAACGATCATGCACAGGCTGATGGTAGGCATAGGGAACCCCCCGCAGTTAAGATCAAGATGATTATCTATATGCGGGGGAAGCTTTTATGATGTATTTGCGGGCGGCAGGCTAAATTTTCAGGCTGAACGGCTTGACAAATCTATCAATATGCGCTATACTGTTCACGAGGGTTGGCGCTGCACGAACAGACGACTAGCTTCCCTACCCCTCGTAGATATGCATAAGACGAGAAGTAACCGCCCGAGTTTGTCACGCTCAGGGGCGGTTACTTCTTATTGCCACGGATGGTCATGAGGTACCCGGTGGCGACCACAAGGAACACCAATAAGTACATTTCAATGCCCATACCTGCTCACCTCCTTTCGATACACCCCAACGAATCTTGCGATTCGCCGGGGACCCCGTTGAAGGTGAGGGGAGCAACCGCCGCTGCCGCACAACGCCAATTGTATTTTACGACACATTCCCGCAAATTGCAATTACATAGCAGAAAAAAGAGGACAATATTTTTCTTTGGTTAGCCCTTGCGTCCCGCCTTTTTATATAGTATAATCCTAACTACAACCTATCAAAAAGGCAGGATGACGCTGGTATGGACGAAATCAGAACCGTACGCATCGGCTGCGTGGGCCTCGGGGGGCGCGGCAGGGGGCAGATGGGCGAGATGCTCAGCGTGCCGGGCGTGGTGGTGCCCGCCGTGTGCGACGTCTACGAGGACAGGGCGCAGGGCGCGGCAACGCGCGTGGAGGAAAAAACCGGCGCGCGGCCCGCGGTCTATCTGGATTATAAGGAGATGCTCGCGCGGGAAAAACTCAACGCGGTGCTGTGCTGCAGCACGTGGATCACCCACGGGCGCATCGCCGTGGACGCTATGCGCGCCGGCTGCGATGTGGCCATCGAGGTCGGCGGCGCGGCTAGCACGGAGGAGTGCTGGCAGATGGTGCGCGCCGGCGAAGAGACCGGCAGGTTCTGCATGCTGCTGGAAAACTGCTGCTACGACCGCAAGGAGATGGCGCTGTTCAACATGGCGCGCCAGGGCGTGTTCGGCGAGATCGTACACTGCGAGGGCGGCTACCGCCACGATTTGCGCGACGAGATCGCCTATGGCAAAGAGAACCGCCACGGGCGGCTGCGGAACTTCATCGGCCGCAACGGGGAACTCTACCCTACGCACCAGCTGGGGCCCATCGCCAAGCTCCTGCGCATCAACAGGGGCAATCGCTTTTTGACCGTGAACAGCGTGGCGTCGAAGGCCCGCGGCCTGCACGAGTTCATCCTGCGGGAGAAGGGCCCGGAGTACTACCTGGCAAATCAGGTGTTCAACGAGGGCGACATCGTGGATACCCTCATCACCTGCGCCAACGGCGAAACCATACGCCTGACCCACGACTGCACGCTACCCCGGCCCTACAGCCGGGACTACTGCATCCAGGGCACGAAGGGCATCTTCCAGGAGGCCCCCCTGGGCGACGCGATCCACTTGGACGGCGTTTCTCCCCACACCTCCTGGTGCGGCGACTGGGAGCCCTTCAGCGGCTACATCGAGAAATACGAGCACCCGCTGTGGAAAGCGTACCGGGACGAGGGCGTGCATTTCGGCGGGCACGGGGGCATGGACTACCTTGTCTTGTCCGCATTCGTGGACGCCGTGCAAAGGCAGGTCCCGCCGCCCATCGACGTCTACGACACCGCCGCGTGGATGGTCATCACCTGTTTAAGCGAACAGAGCGCGGCCATGGGCGGCGCGCCCGTGCCCGTGCCGGATTTCACAAACGGCATGTGGATCGACCGGGAGGCGTTTATACCAGGCATTTGGTGCCTGGAAGAGGTTTGCGGGGAATATTTTAACTCATAATTGACAGGAGGTTACCCCCATGCTATTCGAGCCCTTTTTGCACTTCGACAACGCCGTCTTCCAATGGATCGGCCGCGTGTTCGCACCCGGCACCAGCCCTGCGTTGGACTGGTTCTTCAACTTCATCACCATGCTGGGCAACAGCGGGTGGTTCTGGATCGCGCTGGCGGTGCTGTTCCTCATCCCCAACAAGACCCGCAAGATCGGCGTCATCATGGCCTTCGCGCTGATTTTCGAGCTGCTCATCGTCAACATCATCATGAAACCGGCTTTTGCGCGGCCGCGGCCCTATAACCTGGAGATCGGCTGGTGGATACAGGCCTACCGCACGGTGTTCCCAAGCGGGGCCTTGGCAAAGCACATGCCCGGCGACATGTCCTTCCCCTCGGGACACACGGCCGCCTCCATCGGCGGGGCACTGGCCTGGGCGTTCGGCTCGCGGCGCAAATGGGTGGGCAGGGCGCGCTGGGTGTCGTATATCGGCGTCGCCGTGGCCGTGCTGATCAGCTTTTCGCGGCTGTACCTGGGCGTGCACTACCCCACGGACGTCGTCGTGGGCGTGCTGGCGGGCGCGGCCTGCGCCG
>WQTL01000274.1 GCA_009786275.1 Bacillota bacterium
TGCGCAAAGTTAACGCAGAACATGATATTTGTTTGAGCTTTGCCCATTGTTTTTGCGCCACGCTAGCTCCTTTTTGACGTATCCCGCTTGTTCCAAGTCTGCCACGGCGCGCTTTACCGTGCTGCGTGACAGCGATAAATCCAACGCAATGCGATTCAGCCCCGGCCAAGCGATTCGCTTATCGTCCATGCGGTCGTGCAAATAGAAATAGACCAGCTTGGCCCGCTTGGGCAGCCGCTCATCCGCGTAGATTTGCTTGAAAAAAGCTATGCTTTCACCCCCTTCGGCTGCGGCTGTTTACGCGATTGCTGCGGCTGCGGGGCGGGCCGCTGCTCCGGCTCCGGGATCACGATGTCGGGAAACTTTTCGATGATCGCCCCCTCGATTTTTGCTTTGTCCGCGTAGCAGACCTCCCGCGCCCCTTGATCTTCAAGGGAATACGGGTTCGCCTCGTCGAACTGGATGCCCCATTTGAAGAACAGCTTCAGCTTGGAGATAAACGGATGCGCCCCTGTCTTCAGCACGATGAAGCTGCCTTTGTCCATGGATTTCAGCTCATCGGCAGACATCAATGGCCGCTCGCTCATTTGCAGCTGTTGCGACACGTTGTCCTTGCCCTTCGTGACGGTTCCAGACATGACGGTACGATTGCCCATCGCTTTTGAGATACGCTCGGCGCTTTCACTGCCCGGTGCAAAGCCGCCCGCGATGGTGAGCTGCGTGTTGTCTGTGATGATTGCCGCGCCTTCCCGCGAATAGTTCTTTTCCAGTTGCTGATACGACTGGATCACCGCAACGATGCTTAGTCGACGCGAGCGCGCCGCTGAAAACATCATTTCAGTGCTCTGGATGGGTGGGAGGGTGCCAAACTCATCACAGTAAAACATCACTCTTTTATCCAGTTTGCCGCCCTTTTCGTCTGCGACAGATAGGATTTCGCGATACAGTTGCTGGATAATCAACGAAACCATGAAAAACTTGCTGGGATCCTCCTCCGGCATCACAACAAACAACGCAGATTTCTCATTGCAAAAACGTTCTGCGTCGATTGCGGTGTCAAAGCAAAGAACCTGCTCGAGCTCGCTATCCAAAAATGCGTTCAACCGCGACAGCACGGTGGACAGAACGGAGGCCATACCCTGTTCACTGCTGTTGAGCGCCGCGCCCGCGAACCACTTGGCTTTGTGCTCGCCGGGCAGACGCATCATGAGCACCTGGAAGCAGCTTTTCCCCCTGATCGGCGAGGGTTCCAGCAAATCCTGAACCAATTTGTAAACACTTACAATGTGCCGCTGGCTTGGCTCGGCGAACTCAGCAATCAGCAAGATTGTCGAGGTCAGAAGACCTTCCGCTGCGTCGTAAAAAAACGAATTCTGACCTCGGTTCACAGAGGATTCGCCGTCGTTGACAATCGTTTTCGCTATGATCTTAGCGTATTTCTCGGCCTTGGCTTTGAGCGAGATGTCCTCCGGGTTGGACTTCCAGGCATCTATATATTTGTTGACCAAATGCAGCAGATTGAAGCCGTCAGAACGGGTGGGATTACGCAAATCGAGCACGGCCACGTTATAACCATAACTGCCTTTCGCGATGTGACCATAATTTCGATACACGTCCCCCTTGGAGTCAGTGCTGAGAAACGACATTCCGGCAGCAAGTGCGAACTCATGAGGTAGGAACAGCCACGCCATACCGGCTTTCGCCGGCGGTTTTAGCCGCGCCCCCTCCCGAACCGGACGGACACGTCTCCGTGTATCCGGCTCTCCATCTGTCCAACACTGGACTATGCATGTTCCTGTTGAAAGCAATCTGGGCACAGCGCCAGTGACTTCCGGCGCTTTTGCATCATCAGAAGTTCGCCGCTGGTCTTGCCGGTCAAATTCTTTAGAGCCTTTACGTGGCGAATCAGAATATCCTCCGTTTTTATGCCGCACAGCTCACACTTTCCGGCACGCAGCCGATTGGCGAGACTGTTGACAGGCGGATATTTCCGCGCTCCCGGCAGTATGTCCACGCTGGCCAGGCCCGCGACCCGCAGCCTGACGAATCCATCATGATAGAGCTCACAGCGTTTTCGCCCGGCCTTGGTGTCGTAATACACACCGAACACGCCGTCGACTGTGTGCTTTTTGATGATTTTCTTCATGGAGGAGTTCGCTTTGGCCGCGAAGGTTTTGAATAGGCTGCCGGTCATAATGAAGTAGAATTTGTCCAGCACCGAGACATTGTTCGCCAAACGGTAGTAGTTATAGATGCCTCGGATTTCGGCGTTGAACTTGCTAAGGATGCTGATTTCAGGCTTATTCATCAAGGGTCCCCGATGCATCGCCTTCCATCGTTCTGTGCCGTCTTTGTCCTTGGAGATTTTGAGAGCGCCATACTCTTGCAGTTTTCCAACCCACTTGTCATGCGGAAGATATAGCTTGACCCGACCATAATGCGACCGTTTTAATGTGCCGCGCCGGTCTCTTGCAACGCTTTGGTCCCGCGACACCGTGATGTCGTAGCCCAAATACCTGACAAAATCGGATGAGTGCGTGACTTTTGTCTTTTCTTCCGACAGCGTCAAGCACAGCCTGTCCCGCAGGAAGCGACGGAGCGCCTCTTTCATTTGCAGCGCATCCTCTTTGGAACCAATCACACCGACCAGAAAGTCATCCGCATAGCGGTTGTATTGAATTCTGGTGAAGTCGGCTTCCAGCGCGGGGTGCTGCTGCCGTGACAGCATGATCTTCTGCGTCGCTTTGAAGGCCCTCGCAGCATCGGGGTTGCCCGATTGCTGCGTGAGCGCTTTCTTGCGCTTGTCATACTGCCATTTGGCTTTCAGGTAGGCTGAGTCAATCTTACGTGCGCCCTTCGGATTTTTCTCGAAGTCCTGCCGGTATTCCTCCACGAATGCGTCCAGCTCTGAAAGGTAGATGTTCGCGAGGACCGGGCTGCAGCCCGACCCCTGCGGGGTGCCGGAATACGTGTCGTGGTATGTCCACTGCTCCATATATCCGGCGCGCAGGAGTTTCCACATCAGAGCAATAAAATGCTCGTCGTGGATACGCCGCCGCAGGATAGAAATAAGCACATGGTGGTCGAAGCTGTCGAAGCAGGCCTTGATGTCGCCCTCAATGAACCAGCGCACACCAGTGAAATTACCTTGGATATCAAGAAGGGCGGTGTGGCAGCTGCGCTTTGGGCGAAACCCGTGGGAGCGGGGAGAAAAAGTGGGCTCGTAAATGGCTTCAAAAATCATTCGGACAATTTCCTGTACCAGCTTGTCATGGGTTGACGGAATCCCCAGCGGGCGTTTTTTCGCCGGATTGCTTCTCTTGGCAATATATTCGCGCCGTGCGGGATTTGGCCGGTAGGAATGGTCTTTCAATGAGGCAATGAGCTTGTTGATTCTTTCCATGCTCATGCCGTCCAGGGTCATTCCATCCGCGCCCGCCGTCATGCTGCCCTGGGAGGCAGCGATGTTGCGGTAGGCCAGCAGATAGAATTCCGGGTTGTATAAATTACGGTAAAGCCGCTGGTATACGTATCCCGGGTTACATGCATGGTTTTCCAGTGTTTTCAACACTTGAACAGGATTTCTCATAGTGCATCACGCACCTTTCCGATTAAAGTATTGGGGTCAGACTGCCCCCCTTCGCCATGTGAACGGCCCTACCGTCTCGGACTACTATGGGGGCTGTGTTACCGTAGCGGATATTCAGAACCGCTTTTCGCATAGCGTTCATAGCCGCGCCCCGGTGAGGGCGTGGCGTTCCGCCGTAGGCAATCTCCGTTTAGCAAAGCTGAAACATAAGCATATCATGTTGTCGGACGCGACTTTCGCCATTTTCCACTTTCCCGTGGCTGGATTTGCTCCGAGTATCCTGTAAGCGCACAACATTGAAATGCGCTTGCCGGAGCACCGGCGGGTTTAGCTTCCATACGCCGGGGGCTACCCTATGCCCAATCTCTGGCTATCGTGCAGGCAGTTTAGCTTTCATCCTCGTACATGATGTTTCATCCCTCCGCGCCACTGTGCGTGAAGCTCGCACAGCCCGCGTACTCCGACATGCTACACTCCCCATCCGGTTTCCCTTTTGGATAAGTCGGGGGACGATAGGTTGCAATCCACGTGTCGTGTTGGCCTCCCTTCTTTGAATTCGCGGATTGCGTTGATACTTTCGCCTATTACTTGCTCAAGGTAAAATTTCAGCAGTGCCACGCAGCGCATTCCGCGCTGCTTACGGACGCACGACATTGGGATAGAGGAAAAAAGCCGTCTTGCCGCAGCCCGCCGCGCCGATCATGAGCGCGTGCACGTCGCCTTCGTCGACGATAGCAATCGTGCCTTTGCGTGTGGTCTTCTGGCCGACGATAATCCCTTGAGAATCAGGCAGATTTTTGCCTTGCCTCCAAAGTTCCGGCGTGAAGGGAATGGCTCGATAGATTTGCTTGATCTCAGCGGGCGTGGCGAAGCGGGCTGTTCCGTGTTGGCCGTCGCCCACGGTTTTCGACTTGATGTGATTGAGCGTGGCACGGTTGTTCAGCCATTGCGCGAGACCCATCAGGAGGAGAAAAGCGCCCGCGGCGATGACTAGGTATGCAATTGGAGGCATGGCTCCAGCACCTCCT
>WQTL01000275.1 GCA_009786275.1 Bacillota bacterium
CCGTGGCTTACCGACAACGGCGGCATAGACTGGAGCGCTGATGTAACCCTTTCCAGCGCCGCCGCACCCGCCAATACGTTCGGGGGCCGCCGCGAGTTGCTATCAAATCACATACCGCTGCACAACCACGGCGCAACAACAAAATTGACTTGGTATAACACCTGGTACAACGGCGGCGGCAGTACCACTATGAATGCCTGGGACAGGGCCACTTCTACGGGCTCACCGCTATCATTGGGGACGCATACTGGCACAGCCGCCCCGGGTGCCAATGTGGCTCCCTATTGGGGTGTCGCGGTCGCGAATTTCACCAGAACCACCCAATATGCCCCAATAAGCACGGAGTTCATTGTGGATAAGGACAAGCTCAAAGCGGCCATTACCAGTCCTTCGGGCACGATCAATGACCCCTCGCTTACCGGCAATACCAACCAGGCAGTAAGCGACGCGACGGGGCTCAGCGCCGTTGCCTCCGGTACAATCAACGGGGCAACGGATAACACCCTGCAGCCATATATCACATGCTATATGTACAGGCGCACGGCCTTGGGGAAGCTCAACTGAAGGCAACTGCGAACTATAATTGGAGGTGTTTCGAGTGGAAATAAATAAACCAGAGAAGAGCATCCGGCGTTGGGCGGCGACGGCAACGCTGCTGGCGGCTGCGTTGATTATGCTGGTGCCCTATGTCAGCGCAAGATACGCCGAACGGGTGCCCGGTATCGCGGCTGACCTTATAGATGAGCCACAAGTCGAAGTGGATAACCTGTTTATCTATCTGATGAACCAAAGCATGCCTGTGGGGACCATCTATATGACGACGAAAATCCCCTACGCAATGATAGCTGATGTCCCCGGCGGAGAGGACCCGGATAACAGCATGGAAGCTCACTTTGGCGGCGCATGGGCGGCTTGGGGGAAGGGGCGCGTACCGGTTGGCGTGAATGACAACCCCGCCCTGTATACGGGCGTTATCGCGGAAGCAAACGTGGATGTGCCTGGCGGCGGACTCGCAAATATCAATACCGAAAAAACAGCCAATCCCTTTTCGGTTTCCCTTTCGGTTACGGGCAACATTCTACTGACACAGGGCGGCCCTATGACTTATTCCGACAATGGCGTGACCATCAACGGGGGTGCGGCCCCCAGCGGCAGCCAGAGCTTTACGAGTAAATTCCAGATGAAGAGTGATTATCTGCCAACGCATAACCATTCGGCAACCATGTGGGTTAGTAATACACAATATAAAAATGGAACTGATAAAGTTTGCGGAGGCAAACATCTTCTTGCTGTTACCGATTCCTCTGCTAATACCACTTCTCCCGCTAGCGATACTGGTATCGCCGACAATGCAAGCTATCTGGTAAAGCCCGGCGGTTGGGATATAACCCTGCATAACGCCGGCAGCGCCTCTGTCCCTGAAATTGAGGTGACAACAGTGCTCAATCTCAGTGACGCAACTCATTATTCGGCTTCGCTCACCAAGCCTACCGTCAACTATAGTAAGAAACCTGATGCCATACACACCCCGCAGGCAGTGACGCCGGCTTCCATCGCGGCGCTTTCCGCCACCGCTAACAGCGTGCTGACATATACGGACAAAACGATTCAGCCCTATCGTACTGTCTACATGTATAAGCGCACTGCGCTGGCGGATTTGAGACCTTGGTGACGTTAACCCTAATTCGCAAACAGACTTATGCTCCGATGTTCATTCCCGCCCGTACCCCTATTATACCACAAGCCGCGCCGTTTGAGAATGGGTGACCATCAAGCGGCGTGGATATTTTATTCAACCACCTGAAAACAATTTTTCGCAGCGAGCTCAAGGTATCGAAAAGTGACAAGATTTTTTGCAGTCAATTTTTTTGAGCCAAGCTCACTTTTTTCGATTGGGTTGAGGTCGGGCGAATAACCGGAAGGAACAAAACGGCGCCATATTTCGCTAAGAGAGATGCGAAGCCCAAGCTATTTTGCTATAATGCCCGCCATTGAGTAAATAGTAAATACGACACGCAAGAATGAACAATTAAGGCGCGCAGAATGAACACCCTCGGGCGCGGCCGTTATACACCCCCGGCGCGCTGGTTGAACAGTAGGCTTTTCCCGCAAGAAGGCCTGTAGCAAAAGTGAAGTTGGCACACGAAGACGTGTGACTAAATTTCAAGGAGGTCACAAAATGACCGACAACAGGGAGATCGCGAGACTGCGGAGCCTCGGGCTGAACAACAGCCAAATCGCGGAGAGCCTGGGCGCGTCGCGCACGACGGTGATCCACACGATGCAGCGAGCGGCGGCGCAGGGGCTGGACTGGCAGGCGGCGGAGAACCTGAGCGACAGGGAGATTGCTGTGCTGCTGTTCCCCGGCGGGGAGGGCGTATCCAGCTACAAAGCGCCGGACTACGCCCTATGTGCATCGCGAGCTGATGAAGCCCGGGACACGACACAGCATTGCTGTGGATGGAATACTGCGACCAGTGCCGCGACGCGGGGGGAAATCCGTACCAGCTGACGGCGTTCAAGCGGCATTACCGGGAGTACGCCGCGCAGACAAAGGCGACCATGCACATCAACCGCAAGCCGGGCGAGACGATGGAGGTGGACTGGGCCGGGCAGACGGCGCAAATCGCGGACTGCGACACGGGAGAAACGCGTATGTGTTCGTGGCCACGCTGTCCTGCAGTGGCTATGCCTACACCGAAGCGTTTTTGTCACAGGATCAGGAAGCCTGGACGGCGGCCCACGTCAACGCGTACAGCTACTTCGGGGCGTGGCGCTGATGCTGGTGCCGGATAACCTTAAGACCGGCGTGATCAAAAACACGCGGGCGGAGCTTGTGCTCAACAAGGCGTACCAGGAGCTGGCGGAGCATTACGGCACGGCGATCATGCCCGCGCGGGTGCGCACGCCGAAGGACAAGGCGACCGTCGAGGGCTCTGTCAGGAACATCTCCAGCTTCATCCTTACGGTGATCCGCAACCAGAAATTCTTCACGCTGCGGGAGCTCAACGAAACCATCCGCGAAAGGCTGTACGCCTTTAACCATAAGCCTTTCCAGAAGAAAGACGGCTCCAGGGCAACCTGGTTCGGGGAAAAACGGGTCGTGCTTTTGCCCTTGCCGCGCGACCCCTTCGAGCTGGCGGTTTGGAAGATCGCCACAGTCGCTTTCAACTACCACATCGGCGTGGACGAGCAGTTTTACTCCGTGCCCTTCGAGTTCATCAAACGCAAGGTGGACGTGCGCCTGCACGGGCGGCGCAGGCAGTACAGCACGCAAGAGGCCCATATGCTGCCGGATCACCAAAAAAATACACGCAATGGAACGGCGAGCGTTTCCGCAAGTGGGCGGCGAAAACAGGGCCGAATGCCGCCGCTGCCGTTGAGGGTACCTTCACCGGCTACAAGGTCGAGCAGCAGGGTTATCGTGCCTGCATGGCGCTGCTGAAGCTGGGCGACCCAGTACAGCCCAGAGCGTCTGCCGCCTGCGTGAAGGCGTTGGAGTATTTGCCCCGCCCAAGCTACACGACCATCCAGCTCATCCTGAAGTCCGGCCAGGACAAGATCGTGCAGGAAACTTTACTGCCACCGGAGCCTTCCCCCTATGGACGTCGAATACCACGCCGACCGCCAGCTCGACAAGGCCCTCATCGCCCGCCTGGGCACCTGCGGCTACATCGACGAGAGCCACAAAACCTCATCCTCCTCGGGGCCACCGGCAGCGGCAAATCGCGGCTCGCCTGCGCTTTCGGCAATGCCGCCTGCCGCATGTATTACATCGTACGTTACATCTCCGCCTGCCGGAGCTTTTCGCGGAACTGTCCGTCGCCAGGGCCGAGGGGACATACCGCAAAGCCATCGAGCAGTACAAAAAAGTCAGGCTGCTCATTCTGGACGAATGGCTGCTCTATCCCCTCAAAGGCACCGAGGCCCGCGACCTGCTAGAGATCACAGAAAGCCGCTGCAAAAAGGCTTCTACTATCTTCTGCTCCCAGCTTGGCGTGGGCGGCTGGCACGAAAAGATCGGCGAACCCACCCTGGCCGACGCTGTCTGCGACCGCATTGTCCACGACTCCTACATTCTGGTCGTCAAGGGCAACGATTCCATGCGCAAGCACAAGAGCTTGACAGATGAGGCCTGACGGCCTCATCCGGGGGCCCGGCTGATTATGTCGCCTTCGTTAGACACCCCGGGGCGCGGAGATTAGACAGTAGCGGCGCGCAAATTGGACACCCTCGGCGCGGAGATTGGACATTGACAACGGAATAGGCACATGGTACACTGAGTAAACTTTACTCGACGGGAGGATAGGGCAACGCAGGAGTGCGACCTGAGCGCCGTATGAGGTTTGCAGGGAGAGTGATACCGTCCGGTGTCACTCTTTTTACTGTCACGCAAACAGCATCACTCTCCCTGGTAAACGAAAGCGATAAACTCATGCCGCCGCAGGCGGCCAACGTGGGGCGAAGCCCCTAATGCCGTCAGGCCTCGTCCGTGATGCCGTTGTGCTTGCGCATGGATTCTTTGCCGTTCACGACCAGGGTGTAGGAATCATGGACGATGCGGTCGCAGATGGCGTCGGCGACGGTGGGCTCCCCCAGCTTTTCGTGCCAGCCGCCCACG
>WQTL01000276.1 GCA_009786275.1 Bacillota bacterium
GCCCTGCTGGTTCACCGCCACCATCTGCTGCATGTCCAGCAGGCGCTGGCGCAGCGGGAAGAGGACCTCCTCGCGCACAAAACGGACACGTTCCGGGTCCTCGCCCTTCGCCTCGGCCTCCTCTATCAGGCGCTCGAGCTCCTCGTCCATATAGGTGCCCATGGCGATTTCCGCCGTGAGCCGCTTCGTCAGCTCGCGCAGGGCGTGTTGCTCCAGCTCCAGGGTGGTATTGTCGTTCTTCAGCTGCACGCCGCCCTTGTCCAGGGACGCAATGATGTCACCGATGACGACGTCGGCCTTCTGGTAGCGGTCAAAATAATTGCGCACCGGGTTGACGACCTTGCCCAGGCGGCCTTTTTTCGCGAAGTTCACCAGGGAGGGGTCCAGGTCCTTCACCTCGCGGCGCAGGTCGGCCAGGGATTTCGAGACGGCGCTGCCCTCGTCGCCGCTCTTGGAAAGCGCGCCGAGGGGGACCTCCAGCAGCTGGTTTTTCTGGGCGGAGCGATGAATCGCGGCCTGCCCGAAGTTTTCGATGGGCTTGAGCATTTCCCGCCGCTGGTCCAAAGAACCCGTGTCAATCGCGATGATCGCCAGCGCGTTGGACTTCGCCTGGGCCTGCAAGGCCTGCTCCTCTTCGGTCAGGGGCTTTGTCTCCTGCGCGACCTCCTCCGCGATTTTCGCCACGTTCGGCAGTTCCATTGAAAATTCCATGTTGTGCACCTCTCTGCGTCAGGTTATGACTATGCTTGTTTCATTATAGATATTCAGCACAGCATATCCGGCCAGGAAAAACAAGGGGTTTTCGCGGCGTGGAGCAAAATAAAAACCGTGGCGGGCGCGGCTTTTGCGTGTAGGCAAATCCACACGCAGGGGGCCAGAAAAATTTGTCATAGCTCTTGCACACAGCATGTTTTTATGATAGTATTAGAAATGTTAGTGAATCTGAAAGTAATCTATCAATACGTGTTGGTGGAAAGATGGAGCCTGTCAAGATACTGTTCACCGGTACCGTCAGTTCTGGTAAGTCCACGCTGATCAATGCTCTGGCCGGGCACAGGGTATGCGAGGCCCAAAACGAGATTTGCACGGCGGGGATATCCCGCGTTTATAATGAGGTTCTCGATGGATGCCGCCGCCAGGCCGATCAGCGCTTGAGGCTGAAGATGCGTTCCTTCGAAAAAGATTTGATTTGCTTTGTGGATACGCCGGGAGTGGATTCGTCGCGGCACGCGGAGCATGGCGAAATCACCCGCGGCGCGCTGCGGACGGAAAATGCCCCGATCGTTGTGTATGTGTTGAACGCGGACGGCCAATTGGGCGTTGACGCTACTGCATCCCACTTGAAATACGTGAAAGAGCATCTGCGCGGCAGAAGTATTATTTTTGCGCTGAACAAAATTGATAAATATAATCCAGCGGTGGATTCCGTGGAAAGAAGCATCTCAAGCCTTTCCCGCGAGCTTGAGGATCTCGGCTTCCGCGATCCTGTGATTTGCCCACTTTCCGCGATCACCGGTCTGTGGTGCAAGCTGGCGGCAACGCACAGGCGAATGACATCCTATGAAACACGGCGCCTGGAGGATATGCGTGACCTCTTTGAAAACGAAATCATTTTAAAGGATGCATACGAGCCGTATTTCCCCTACAAACCCCGAAAAAACGCCAAACATAAAAACCTACTGTACCAATGTGGGCTCACCGGTTTGGAACTGTTCATAAAAAAGACCATCAGCGATTTGGGAAGGAGCACGGTGTGAAGAGGAACGTTTTCATTGCGTACAACCCCTATAAGTTGGAAACGACGGTTCTGATCGACGGCGGCCCGGTGGCCGGCGACAGCGGCTTCAGCCTGGGGAATCAGCGGCTTCAAGAATGGGTCGACCACCTGCCTGCCATGCTCTGGGAGGAGTGCGGCGTGAAGGAGATTGACCTGACCTTCCACGGGACGGCGCTGGACTATGACGATGTATGCTTTTCCGCCCAGTTGGGCATACAGGAGGGCATGGAGATATCCTGCTCGTTTCAGCCAGGGGCGGAGCCTCACGAAAAACTGGGCGAACTGGGCCGGCTGTTCGAAAGAATGAAAAACCTCGGCTTCAAAGAGCTCAACGAACCCAATTTTTCCGCGTCCATCGAGCGCCTACTCGGTGCGGATTTCGAGGTCAACATCATCGCGCCGGTGAGCGCCGGCAAATCGACGCTGATCAACGCGTTATTGGGCAAATGGCTGATGCCCACCTCCAACGAGGCCTGTACGGCCATCATCACCAAGGTGCGCGATAAGGACCGCGAGCATTTCGGGGCCGTGGCGAAGGACGCGGACGGGCAAGTCCTCGAAACCGTCGACGATCTGGATCGTCTCACGATGGACAGGCTGAACGACCCCCAAAAAACGCCGTGGGCCGCGGAGATTCTGGTGGAGGGGAAGCTTCCCTTCCTGGATTCCAAGGGGATTTCCATGGTGCTGGTGGATTCGCCCGGCACGAACAACGCCCGGGACCGGAGCCACCAGGTCAAGACCCTGTCGGAAATCGACAACAGCGATAAATCATTGATCGTGTTTGTGATCAACGCGACGAACACCGGCGTCACCGACGAAGCCGTGCTGCTACGCAAAATTGCCGATAAGATGAAGGAGTCTGGCAAGCTGTCGCGCGACCGGTTCATTTTCGTTGTCAACAAGATGGACCAATATATTTCCGAGCCGGAAAAAGTCCGCCGCAGCCTGCTTCCGAACCTGCTTCGGGATCTCGAGAAAATCGGCATTGACGACCCCTGCATTTTCCCGGTCAGCGCGGAGCTTGCCCTCGGCGCCAGGTGTGGGTTCAGCAAAGAGGCCGGGATATCCAGAACCGTGCGCACAGCGGCGGAGGAGCTGTGCGAGAGCCCCCTGCTGCACTTTGAAAAGGCCGGCGAATATGTCAACGCGCATATATCCCCCCGCGAAAAGGACGGGATACTGCGGCTTCTCGCGCGAGCCGAAGCGCAGGAGGATCTGTGCACGAAAGCCCTTGTCCACAGCGGCATGCTGAACCTGGAGGCCGCGATACGGGATTTCGCGGATAAATATGCGCGCGCGCAAAAGCTCAGGGATACAGCCAAAAAAATCCGCGGCGCGTTCGATACGGCGGAGGCGGAGGCTGAATTGAAGGAATCCCTGCTTTCAATGGATGCGCACAGGATCGAAATCGTGGCCCGCATCCTGGCGCTGCGCGAGAAAATCGAAACGGCGGACAGAGGCAGGGAATGCAAGGAACGCATAGAGAAGCATCATATCCAGCAGAAAGCAGAGGAGCTCGTCGGCACGGCCGCCAGGGAAGTGACGGAAAAAATAAGCGAACTGGGGCGGCACTGCAACGAAAAATCCCATCTGGAAATGTGGGTGGAAATCGGCGCGCGCCATCACAACCAATGGATCAGCTTGGCCGCGGGGCTTGCCGGCGCGTTTATGAAAATGCGAAAAGAGCGGGGCATAAACGCGGGGGGGCCCGCGGCCAAAAACACATTGAGCCACAGCGAGCTTACCTATATCAATACGGAGTTTGAAGTGTTCAGCACGGCGACGGAGGCGCAGCTGCGCAGTAATTTCGAAACGATCATCAACGACAACATAAAAAGCGCGACGGAGGACCTGCTAAGCGAATACAAGGCCAGTATTCAGGACCTGCTGCCGGAGCAGGAGATCGAATCGCTGGCTTTCGATCCGCTGGTGCTGATGCAGGGGCCGTTTGAAGGCGTCAGAAATGTTGGCTCATACATCACGACCAGCACGTACACCACCGCGAACCCGGAGCGCCAGGGCAAATGGGGCAGATTTAAGTTCTGGAAGAAAAAGGAGATCAGCCACACAACCACCAGCAGCGATTGGGATAAGTTCTACGAGGACACCTTTGAGGCCTTCAACGCGCATATCCTGGATTTGAAGGGAGAGGTGGTCAAGTGCGCCGAGGACAACGAAAGGGCGATCAAGACCAATTTTGAAGAGCTCTATGCCAAGATGGACAAGATCCTGCTGGCGAAGTTGAAGGAGCTCGAAGCCCTGCTCTGCGACGAGGACGCGCTGAAGAAAGAAATTGAACGCATACGCGTTCTGCTCGAGGAGATCCGGGACCTGAACGAAAGGCTCGACGCGATCCTGGAGCTATAACGCGCATCATGAATCAAATTATAAGGAGGCAATCAGCTGTGGAACTGCATCCGAATTTTATCCAGGCAATCGACAACGGGGAAATCGAAAAGGTGCGGGCGCGCATCATCAATTCCGTCTCGCGCGATCCGAGCCTTAAAACAGCGAAGGAAATGCTGGCGTACGCCAAAGAACGCCTGGGCGAAGCGCTTTTTCAAGCGCACGACGGCGCGCCGATGAAAACAGAGGACACAAGCGCCTGGGCCGGCAATTACGCGGATTTTTTGGCGGGCCAACTGAGCGGCAACTTTTCGGAAAAGCGCCTGTACCATCTTTTTGACGTCACCCGGTTTCTGTACGCCGGCCGCGGCGACGCAAAGGCCGGCGGCGTATCCGCCGGGCAAATGCTGGCCGGGGGCCTTGCGGCGGCGGGAATTGTCACCGGCGTGACGGGCATCGTAATCCACTGCGCGCCCGCCATTGCCGCCGGCGCGGCAGGCGC
>WQTL01000277.1 GCA_009786275.1 Bacillota bacterium
GACGCGGCCGTCCGGCAGATGGAGGTCGACGGTGGTCCCCCCGCCGGTCAAATAGCAGTCCGCGGGGCCGCGGAAGAACATGGCCTCGCCGGAAAAGCCCATGGCGCAGAAGGAATCGCCTTCGATCAGGTCCGCCAAGGGCACGTGGCACTGCGCCGTGTACACCGTGACGCCGCGGCCATTGTACTGGCTGGCGCCCTCCTCCCGCAGCACACGCCGGGAATCTTGAAGGCGCAGTTGCCCGGCGGTGATCTCCCGCACCTTATCGCCGTCAACGAAGCGGATGGCGCGGGGGTCCTCCGAGGTGCTGACGACCACGATGCTTGCCAGGTTCTTGACGTTCGCCGAGGGGGGGTGGTGCTCGCTGCGGAACTCCCAGGCGAATTCTTTGGAATAGACGAGGGTGCAACCGCTCAAATCATCGCCGGAAATGCGGACGGTGAAGCCGTCCGCGCCGACGAGCAGCAGGTCGAACGCTGACGCGCGGGTTTCGATATGATCGGAAAAGCATGCCGCGAGGTCGATGGGCTGCTCATAGCGCCGGGCGGTGAAGGTGTAGTCCGAAGCGTCGCCCTCCAGGCGCAGCACGCGCTCGAAGGAGGCGCAGCCCGCGGGCGCAAGCAGCAGCGCGGCGGCGGCCACGCATGCGAGGATACGTTTCATTTCACCAGCACCCCGCCGATCCGGATGCTTTCGATGTTCTTCACCCGCATACCCTCGGGCAGGTCCGGGCCGATGAACAGGGGGGCGTCGGGCGTGCCCTCGAAGACGATATATTGCCCGGCGAAGGTGGAGTAGCGCTCGTCCTTCACCAGGCCGTCCGTGGCGGCGAAGGTGACGAAGTCCGCAGGGCCGGCCCCGATGGCCTCCAGCAGCAGGGCGGCGGGCAGGGCCTTGCAGTCGGCGTCCTTGTACTTGTAGCTTTCCGCTTTGTCGCCCAGCCGCGCGAGCAAATCGCTGAACGAAACCTCGCGGGTGATCTCCCCCGGCTCGGCACGGACGGAAAGCGCAATACTGCGCACGCTCTTCACCCAGTACATGGCGCGCTCCTCGGGGATCACGAGGCGGGGCGCGATGGTCTCGCCTTCAAGTTCGAAAGCAATGAGGATTTGCCGCGTGCGCAAAACCTCGCCCGGGAGGGCGATGGAGTAGCCGTCCCCGGAGGCGGCCAGGGCCGAGGCGTAGTCCGCCTGCGACGCGCCCCGCCGCTGGAGGATGGTCTCCAGCAGCACGCCTTTGGCGTGGCGCAGCTTCTCCGTGCCCATGGAATTGATGGAGTACGCGTCCAGCTCGGTGAGCTCATAGTCGCCCTTGAGCTGCGCGCCGGTGAGGGTGAAGTCCCCGCCCGGCAGGCCCGTGACGACGATCTCCGAAGCGTCGGCCTTCTCGCCCACGGAGACGAAGCCGTAGTCCTTCGGGTCGCCGCCCGCTTGAGTGATGGCGTCGGCTACGGCGGCCAGGATGCCCTGGGAGGACAGCGTGGCCCCCGCGACGGCGTCGACGCCGAGGCTTTGCTTTTCGGCGATGCTTTTCGGCAGCAGCGCGAGGGCCCCGGCGGCATAGCCCGGGGTTTCGCTCTGGCTGAGAATCACGATATTCGCAATGCCGCCCGCGTCGTCTATGGTGAGTTCAACTTCGATGGGCCCGCTGTGGCCCGCGCCGATGCCGGTGTACGTGCCGGGCTTGAGCCCCGCCTGCCCGCTTTTACCGCAGGCAAACAGGGCCAGCCCCAAGCACGCCGCCAGCAGCAGCGCGCATATTCGTTTTGTCATGGAATCTCCTAGGCGACAAGCTCAAGTGCAGAGACTTGCTTTATGAAAATAGAGGAATCGGTACCGATGCCGGGGAACATGCGCGGGCAGTCCCCTGCGTTCTGGCTTTCGGTAGTATCTTTGATCGAGCCGTCAACGCCATCCACCGCGTGGCTGGAATACTGGAGAGCCAGAATGGTTTTATCGGCTTTGATCAGATCCAGGCCGTAGGGTGTATTGGAAGCGCCGGAAAACACCTTGACAGTGGCCGTGCTGCCCAGCGCGCCTACGTCGACGCCGCAGGCAGCCAAGATATCCTTGAGCTTATAGCCGGTGACAGTGTAATCGGTTACGGTGTTTTTAGAGTTTTTGCTGGTGATCACAATATTTTTTTGCAGTGTCAGTTTGGCCGCGGTGGCGGCGGCGTTGTTGAACGTGACCGGGGTTTCGCCAGGCAGGGTCACGGTGATGCTGAAAGCGGGCAGCGCCGGTTCCGTTACTGTGGTGCTGGGCGTGGTCGGTGTTGCGGTGGTGGTTACGATCGCGGTGGTGGTCGGGATGTAGGGCTTCAGCGGGTCGCATTTGGCGGCGTTGATGCCGAAGAACGTCAGGACGGCGACGACGAACGTCATAATGCCCGCCCAGAAGTTCTTCGCGTGGGTGACGATGAAATTCCAGATTTCCTGCATGGGTTGGGTTCCCCTTTCAAAATATAAATATATGGGTACGTAAGGTGGATGGGTCAGCTCAACGTGATGGAAACCACCCCCTTCAAAAACAGAAGCGAATTCACGCCCGTGGTCCAGCCGGGGCACAGGCGCGGGGCCTCGGAACCAATCGAACTGCCGTTCATTTCCCAGGCCAAAAGCGTGTTATCGGAAATAATGTCGTTGTAGTAAATTGTCACTCTGTCGCCATCGCGGGCGGTGGCGACAAGCGTTGCGCCGCTGCCCAGCTTGTCAATGGCTACGCCCTGTTTGGCGAGGAAATCCCGCAGCTTCACGCCGTAGTAAACACGCGTTGATCCTTCTTCGCCATGCTCCTCGTTATATTGGTTTTTAAATTGATAGCTGCGCGTCACCGCGCCGCCCATTGCCTGCAGCTTCGCAAGATCGACGGTGAACGTGCCCTTGGTCACGGGCAGAGGTGTCGTTGTAGTCGTAGTAGTGGTGGTTGTTGTTGTTTGCGACGAAGAGTTCGGTTTCGTGGTTGTCGTCGTGGTCGTTGTGGTTGTCGTCTGCGAAGAAGAGCTGGGCTTGGTGGTTGTTGTTGTGGTCGTTGCGGTGGTCGTAGTTGTCGCCTGCGAGGAAGCGCCCGGCTTGGCGGTGGTGGTCGCCGTTGTTGCGGATGTTTGCGGCGCCTGCGATGAAACGCCCGGTCTGGCGGCGGTAATTGTTGCGGTTGCGGCCGTTGCCGCCTGCGGCGCCGTGGGGACCGGCAGTTCGGGCAGGGAAAATGTGAGGGCCTGGTCCTGCGTTGGCGCCTGGGCAAGCGCCTGCGTGGCCGTTTCCGCGGAAGTGGGCTCCCGCTCCCGGTTTGCCCCGCACGAGGCCAGCGCGAAAACCGCCGCCAACGCCAACAAAACCGCCAATATGCCCCTGACGCGTTTCATGTAAACTCCCCCTTGCAAAAATAAAAAGCGCGGACCGAAGAATCGATCCACACCCAAGAATTGCCCCCCATCACTGGAGAGGTGTGAACGCAAGTTCTTCTCAAATTCCCCGGAACCCCCGGCGAATCCGCAGATTCGTTGGGGCGGGTGCGGAACGCATGATCGTTTCCAACCATACGCGTTGGCCCTGTGCCATAGCTTTCGCCTTAGGCTGCGGGCTCGAATTTGCGCGGTATTCAGTTGCAGCTTGTATTATAGCGCGGATGGTCAGAAATGTCAACCGAAATATTTTCGGGCCTGCGAAAAAATCGTCTCCGCGATGGTTTGGGGATCGCCGGAGGAGGTGTCGATCACCAGATCGTAGTTCGTTAAGTCGAAGTAATCCGCGCCGTACATGGCTTTGAAGCGCTCGTTTTCCACGGCGGCCCTGGCGAGCAGCCCGGCTTTCGCCTCGTCCGTGTTTGCGTAAGCCTCCTCCTGCCCGCGTTGGTCCGCGAAGATCCGCGCCGCCGCGACGTCTATGCTCACCCGCAGGAACACCTTGAAGGACCGCGGCACAAAATTCCACGCCATTCGGGAATCGAAAACGATGTCGTCCCCCTGCCGTTCGGCCGCGATGCGCACGACCTCGTCGTCAATCGCGTTGTCGTAGCGCGGGTCGCTGTTCATCAGTACGTTCATTTCCAGGGTGCTCTTGCCCAGCCTGCGCGCCAGGTCCCGGTGGATCCTGCCGGTGGAATAGATCTCGAACCCGAACAGCTCGTTCAGGCGGGCGCAGATGGTGCTTTTCCCGCTGCCAAGGTTGCCGGTGATCGTGATGTACACAGCAAAGTCTCCTTTATCACAGGCAAAACCCCCAGGCTTAAAATTCCTTGGGGGTTTTGTTTCATGGTGGGGTGTAATGGTACTCCAAAAAAGATGCAAGTGCATCAGATGTGACTATATCAGTATTGTACCACAAGGCCAAGCCGTTTGCAAGCGTTTTTTAAAAAAATGCTACGGTATCGCGAAGGAAAAGCCATCCCCTAAAAATCCTGCGAATAGAACCGCTCTGGCGTCAAATCCGGATGCCCTCGCCTGTCGGCTGTAACGAGAAACTTCCGTACATCGAAGCATAGTTCGCACTTGGACACATAACCTTCGGGGTCGAGCTTGTAGCCCAGCTCCTGTGCGTAGGAAAGTAACTCGCCACTTCAGCCTGCTGTCTTTATTGGACGGATCGTAGATTTCATAGTCGTGAAAGTAGTCATTTTTCAACGTCTGGCTGCGGTAGGCGCGGA
>WQTL01000278.1 GCA_009786275.1 Bacillota bacterium
CGCCGGGCCCACGGGAGCGGCCGGTCCGCAGGGGCCGGCAGGTATGCCCGGACGCCCCGGCCAGCCCGGGAATTCCGGCGCGGCCGGCCCCGCTGGGCCTATGGGGCCGGCAGGCCCCCAGGGGCCCGCAGGAGAGGGCTATGGGGGCGCGTACGGCGGGCTGTTCAACACCGCCGTGGGCGAGTTCTGCACCCAGCCGGGCGAGATCATCGCCCTGACCTTCTCCGACGTGTACCCCGCCGCGGGCATGCGCTATGACGGCGACCACTCGGTGATTGTGGACAGCGACGGCGTCTATGAGATCCAGTACGCCGTGCGCGCCGACAGCAAGGGCTGCGCCGTGCTCAATCTCGCCATCACCAACGACGGCGAGGTCATCCCCAGCAGCCGTATTCCCCAAAAGTCGGGCTGCAACTGCGGGTTCGAAATCTTCAGCGTGGCCGTGGGGGAGGTCCGCGCGGGCGCGCACCTGCACTTCATCGCCTGGTCCGAGGGCTGCGCCTGCTTCACGCTGCACGAGGGCGTCAACCTGATGATGTATGTGAAGAAGCTGGGCGGGATGAAGAACGGCGACCCGGCTCCCGGCTATGACGATGGGCGCGGGCGGGAGTACGGGCGCGAGCGCGAAGGGCGCGAACAGGAGCAGGAACGTGAGCGTGAGCGTGAGCGCGAGCGCGAGCGCGAACGCGAGCCTGAGCACGAACACGAACACGAGCATAGGTATTATGACTATGACATGTATCCCAGGCTCTGAGGCATGAAAAAAACAGCCGCCGCGGTTCCCCGTGACGGCTGTATTCTTTTGTTTGTGCGATTGCTTATTTGTTGATCCCGATGACCACGCCGCTGCCCACGGTGTGCCCGCCCTCGCGGATGGCGAAACGCAGGCCTTCCTCGATGGCGATGGGGGTGATGAGCTCCACGTCCATCTCGACGTTATCGCCGGGCATGCACATCTCGATGCCCTCGGGCAGGGTAATGACGCCGGTCACGTCGGTGGTGCGGAAGTAGAACTGCGGGCGGTAGTTGGAGAAGAAGGGCTTGTGGCGCCCGCCCTCGTCCTTGGTCAGGACGTAGACCTGGCCGCGGAACTTGGTCTGCGGGGTGATGGAGCCGGGCTTCGCCAAAACTTGTCCGCGCTCTATTTCCTTGCGCTGCACGCCGCGCAGCAGCGCGCCGGCGTTGTCGCCCGCCTCGGCGTAGTCCAGGGTCTTGTGGAACATCTCCAGGCCCGTGACGACGACCTTGCGCTTCTCTTCCTTCAGGCCGACGATCTCCACTTCGTCGCCGGTCTTGATCTGGCCGCGCTCCACCCTGCCGGTGGCCACGGTGCCGCGCCCGGTGATGGTGAACACGTCCTCGACGGCCATCAGGAAGGGCAGGTCGGCCTTGCGGTCCGGGGTGGCGATGTAGCTGTCCACCGCGTCCATGAGCTCCCAGATGCTCTTGAGCTCCGGGGCGTTGATGTCGCCGCCGTCATAGCTGAGGGCCTCCAGGGCGCTGCCGCGGATGACGGGGATGTCGTCGCCCGGGAACTCCTGCTCGGTGAGGGCCTCGCGGATCTCCAGCTCGATCATCTCCAGGTATTCGTCGGCGTCCTCGCCGTTCTCCTCGATGACCTGGTCGCACTTGTTCATATACACCACGATGTAGGGCACGCCCACCTGGCGGGCCAGCAGCAGGTGCTCGCGGGTCTGGGCCATGGGGCCGTCGGTGGCGGCGATGACGATGATGGCGCCGTCCATCTGCGCCGCGCCGGTAATCATGTTCTTGATATAGTCGGCGTGGCCGGGGCAGTCCACGTGGGCGTAGTGGCGGGCGTCCGTCTCGTACTCCACATGGGCGGTGTTGATGGTGATGCCGCGCTCTTTCTCCTCGGGCGCTTTGTCGATGCTGGCGTAATCGGTGAAGCTGGCCTGGCCCTTGAGTGCGAGGGCCTTGGTAATCGCCGCGGTCAGCGTGGTCTTGCCGTGGTCCACGTGGCCGATGGTGCCGATATTGACGTGGGGCTTGTTGCGCTCAAACTTTTGCTTTCCCATGAAATGATCCTCCTTGAAATGATCGCATTGAAAATTATCTTATCCATTGTAGCAGGTTTGGAATCAAAATGCAAGGGGTTTCTTGAAAGAATTTTTTGTGGTGCCTTTGCTAAGCCAAAAATGCCAACAATCTCTGCTTATCCTCCGCGGACAGCGTTCCAATGGACGCTCTCTTGCGGACAACCGACGCGGGGAAGCGGATGAGCGTTCCCGTATCGATATACCGACGGCTTATCCAGCCCCGCCTCTTTCCAATTAACTATTTTGCAATATTTTGCCCTTACGGCATTGCTCTTGTTTTCATATTGCGAAGTGATTGGCAGGGCGGAAGCCTCACTGTCACTCAACGCAAGCACCAGAACCGGACGATGCTTTCCGCCATCGCCCCACGAGATATAGACGATGAAGATATCAAAGGGATTCATCCGTTCACCGCCCAGTCGTAAAGCTCCTGGTGCAGCACCGGGTCAATGAGCAGGCTGCCGTCCGCGCCGGCTTCGAGCGTGACCTGCCTGGGGCTGCTCATGAGTATCGCTGCCGCGATTTGTTCATCGAGCGTCGGCGGGAGGATAGGCTGGAAGGGCAGCCGACGCTGCGCGATGACTTGCCTGAAAAACATGTCGATCGCCGTTGTCTGATCCAGGCCCATACGGCCCAGCAGCTGCGTGGCAAGCTCCTTTATCTCCGCGTCAATCTTGACATTGACATTTGCTTTCGCGGCACTTGCTCTGATGTCAGGCATAGCGTTACACCTCCCTATCTACCTGTACCCCTTGGCGCTCATAATGCCCTCCGCCAGGCCTTTGGGCACCCGGGTGTAGTGGCTGGGTTCCATCACGTATTGGCCGCGGCCCTGGGTGCGCGAGCGCAGGGTGGTGGCGTAGCCGAACATGTTGGACAGGGGCACCTGGGCCTCGATCTGGGCCGTGCCGGGGCGGGTTTCGGTGTGCTGTATCGCGCCGCGGCGGCCGTTGAGGTCGCCCAGGACGTCGCCCATGTATTCCTCGGGCACGGTGACGGTCACCTTCATGATGGGCTCCATGAGCACCGGGGCGGCGTTGCGCATGGCGTCCTTGAAGGCCATGGAGCCGCAGATCTTGAAGGCCATCTCGCTGGAATCCACCTCGTGGAAGCTGCCGTCGCAGAGCGTAACCTTGACGTCCACCACGTTGTAGCCCGCCAGCGCGCCGGAGAGCATCGCCCCCTTCACGCCGGCCTCCACCGCGGGGATGTACTCCTTGGGCACCGCGCCGCCGACCACCTTGCTCTCGAACTCGAAGCCCTTTTCGGGGTTGGGCTCGATGCGCAGCTTGGTGTGGGCGTACTGGCCCCGGCCGCCGGTCTGGCGCACGTAGCGGGTGTCCGTCTCGGCCGCCTGGGTGACGGTCTCGCGGTAGGCCACCTGGGGCTTGCCCACGTTGGCCTCCACCTTGAACTCCCGCAGCATGCGGTCCACGATGATCTCGAGGTGCAGCTCGCCCATGCCGGCGATGATGGTCTGGCCGGTCTCCTCGTCGGTCCAGGTCTTGAAGGTGGGGTCCTCCTCGGAGAGCTTCGCCAGGGCGATGCCCATCTTTTCCTGGCTGGCCTTGGTTTTCGGCTCGATGGCCACCCGGATGACCGGCTCGGGGAAATTGATGCTCTCCAGGAGCACCGGGGCGTTGGCGGCGCACAGGGTGTCGCCGGTTGTGGTGTTTTTGAGGCCTATGGCGGCGGCGATATCCCCCGCGTAGACGCAGTCGATGTCCTGCCGGTGGTTGGAGTGCATCTCCAGGATGCGGCCCATGCGCTCGTTGCGCTCTTTGGAGGCGTTGTAGACCCCCGCGCCGGACTCCGCCTTGCCGCTGTAGACCCGGAAGAAGCAGAGCTTCCCCACGAAGGGGTCCGTGGCGATCTTGAAGGCTAACGCGGAGAAGGGCTCCTCGTCGGAGGAGTGCCGCTCGACCTCGGCGTCCGTCTTGGGGTTGACGCCCCGGATGGCGGGCACGTCCGTCGGGGCGGGCAGGTAGTCCACCACGGCGTCCAGGAGCTTCTGCACGCCCTTGTTGCGGTAGCTCGTGCCGCAGATGACCGGCACCATGGCGTTGGCAATCGTCGCCTTGCGGATGCAGGCCTTGATCTCCCCGACGGAGACCTCCTCGCCCTCGAGGACCTTCTCCATCACGCCGTCGTCCTGGTCGGCGATGGCTTCGAGGAGCTCGGCGCGGGCGGTTTCCGCCCGTTCGCGCAGCTCCCCGGGGATCTCCTCCACGCGGATGTCGAGCCCGAGGTCGTCGTAGTACATGACGGCGTTCATCTCGACAAGGTCGACGATGCCGCGGAAAGAGGCCTCCGCGCCCACGGGCAGCTGGATGGGCACCGCGTTGCAGTGCAGGCGGGCGCGCAGCATATCCAGGACGTTGAAGAAGTCCGCGCCGGTGATGTCCATCTTGTTGACGTACACCATGCGGGGCACCCGGTACTTATCCGCCTGGCGCCAGACGGTCTCGCTCTGGGGCTCCACGCCGCCCTTGGCGCACAGCACCGTCACGGAGCCGTCCAGCACGCGCAGCGAACGCTCCACCTCCACCGTGAAATCCACGTGGCCGGGGGTGTCGATGATAT
>WQTL01000279.1 GCA_009786275.1 Bacillota bacterium
GTCCTCCGCCGGCGTGCCGCCGCCGAAGAACTCCGCCGCCATGTTCCGGCGGCTCTTTTGCCTTGCCCGCGCATCCGGGAGCTCGTCCAGGTAGCGCCGCATGTCATACCAGTACGCCGGGTCATACCCGTCCGGGCACCGACCCGTGCCAAAGTAGTCGCCGCCGTCCAGGTGCCATTTGCCCACGTACCCGCAATGGATGCCCTGCGGGCTGAGGTACTGCCCCACGGTTTTGACGTTCGCGCCCAGCTGCATGCCGTTGGACATCAAGCCGTTTGAGCTTGGATACAGCCCCGTGAAAATGGCCGACCGCGCGGGGGCGCAAACCGGGGAGCAGGTGAAGGCGCTGTCGAACACGGCGGCGTCCCGCGCGAAGCTCCCCCAGTGCGGCGTGTCGCAAACGGGGTTGCCGTAACAGCTGAGCATGCTCCTGTTCTGCGTGTCGCACATCACGAAGAGGATTTGCTTTTTCTTATTGGCCATTCGCGATCGCCTCCGTAATCTCCTGATACCGCGCTTCGTCAATCGTGTATTTCCGCCGCCACACCAGCACCCCGAAGCTCAAAAACAGGCAGGGCAACACGATGAGCGCCGCGAGCAGCAGCTTGACCTGCGCGGCGTTCGCGCCGGAGAGCAGCGCCGCGATCCGGTCAAGCTTGAGCGCCTCCGAAATCGTGCCGGCGGCCGCGGCGTTTTCGGCGTCGGAAATGCCGTTGGTGACCGGCAGCAGCCCCAGCAGCAGAAAAATCAGCGTGACGATCCCGCCGGTCAGCGCGGAGCCAAGCTGGTTCAGGAACGGGCGCACGGACAGCACAATGCTTTCCTGCCGCTTACCGGTTTTGTATTGGTTGTACTCCACGGTGTTCATCATGCAGATGAGCAGCGTGATGTAGATGCAGTTCAGGCCGAACCCGCCGACAGTCAGGCCGGCGGCAAAGGTGACGAACTGAAGCGTCCTCGCGCTGTCGGGGATCAGGAGCCCCGTAGCCAGGACAAAGGCGGACGACGCCAGAAACACCGTTAACGCCATTTTCATGGTGCGCGCGCGCCCGTATTTGCCGTGCAGCCGCGGAATCAGCCCATTTGCGGCAAATCCGCCCAGCGCCACGCCGGCGGTGGCCAGCGGCGCCAAAATGCCCGCGTAGCCGAACCGCATATAAATAAACAGCGCGGAAAGCCCCGAGCTGAGGATGCCCGAGGCGAGGCTGTGCATCGACAGCCCCAGGCCCGACCACATCAGCTGGTCGTTGCGCAGCACCGCGCGCAGCAGGCTGCCCAGGCGCAGGCGCGGCTCGTTCGCGTCCGCCTCCAGCGGCGCGGCCCCGCTTTCCTTTACGCCCAGCAGGCTGATACTCTGCATGCAGCACATCATCACGCTCGCCGCAACGGCCAGCAGCGGGAAGGCGATCACGGCGGAGCCGCCCAGGGCAAGCTTGCCGTTGGTCAGCACCGGCGTAAGCCCAAAGGCAAGCGCCCCGCCGACGCCCCCGAGCAGCGTGGTCAGGCTCATAAGCTTGGCGCGGTCGTCCGGCGCGGCGCCAAGCCCCGGCAGCATGGCCCAATAGGCAATATCGTTAATGGAGTAAAAAACGGAGAAGGCAAGATTGCCCGCCACCAACAGCGCCACGAACGCCCAGCCCTGGAGCGGCAGCGCAAAGGTCAGGATCATGCCCGCGCTTCCCAGCACCATTCCGGCGAAGATCCACGGCTTGAAGCGCCCGAAGCGGCTGCGCGTGTTCGCAATCAGGCCACCGATAAAGGGGTCGATCACCGCGTCAAAGACGCGCCCGGCCACCAGCACCACCGAGACCGCGGAAAACTGTGCCGTGGTTAGGCTGCGGGTGTAGAGCACGAAGGAGAGGAGGAAGCCGGTAAAAAAGGAGTAGAAAACCGTGCGCCCCAGGTTGCTCAGGGCATAGTAGAATCGGGTTCGGGATTGCAAGACGACACACACTCCTTACAGGACTACATTGGATATCAACATTATAGCATGCCATTCCCGCAAATTCAATACCTACTGTCCTCACTTTTTGGGAGGGCGTCTGATCCCTGCCATACAGACCGCAAACGCAATGCCGTAACTGGCAGCGCGCGTATCAGCAGGAAACAGACCGAAGCCGCCGTCAAGAACAGCGCTTTAAGCCCGCCTGGCGATGCCTTCAAGTTCCTCATGGAACGGGTGGACAAGTGATTTTCTTGTCACAGCTTTTCAAAAAAGCGTTACAAACAGGCATATAGAGAAAGCGACAGGAAAAAACCTTTACAGCGGCCGAATTTATTTGACTAAAATTGTAAGTGAATATCTTTACACCCAAAAAAGCTCCTCCGATGCGCACATGGCGTATCCGAGGAGCTTTTTACTGATACTTTACTCATACTCCCAGCCCACAGGCAGGTGGAGGGTTTTTCAATCATACTGTTCGCCGCCCTTGTGCGCCGTAAATTCCGCCGTATCCTTCGTGACGGCGAAAAACACCGCCTTGCTGGTGTAGTAGCCCGTGAATTTCCAGTTGCCCCATTGCGTGCTGGCATCCCAGGGGTATTGCGCCACGGGGATGCCGGGCCCCGTGCAGGGCACGATTTGCGAGACGTCCCAGGGAAATATCTGCGCCCAGCGGCCGTCGTCCAGCTGCGCCCGGAAGTGATAATCGAAATTCCCTTTGCCGCCTAGGTCGATTTCGTCCCCAAAGGTCTTGCAGCCGATGCGCATGGCGACGCGGTATTCCGTTTTCGCATCGATGGGGCCGGTTTCGCCCACAACGCGCAGCTTCGTAATACGCAGGGCCTCTTTATTCTCCTCGTTATACGCTGTGACCAGATCCGTGAAATAGGGCAGCACGGCGTCCTCGCCGCCCTGGGCGTAGAGCCGGTTCATTTCGTCGAAATCGGCCGCAAGCTCGTCGATGAGGATCATGTCGGTGTCGCGCAGGGCATAGCTCATGCAGTTGCCGCCCTGCCCGGGGTCCGCGCCCTCCGCCGGCTGTTGGACGTAACCGAACGCGCCGTAGCCGTGCGCGTGGGCTTTGCGCTCCAAGGTGAACTCCAGCCTGGGGCGTATTTGCAGGTCCTCCGTGTGGGCCGACGCGAAGACGGTTTCGGCCCCGGCACTGCCCTCCAGCAGGGCCAGGCCGTAGTTCGGCCGCGCGCCACCGAGCCACGCCTTCGCCAGCGGCGTGATGTCGAAGCTGACCCAGCCGTTTTCTTCCTGCCGCCACGCGCCGGGGACCTGCTCCTGAACGGCGGCGCGGGCTTCAGTGCGCGTCGTGAGCTGCGTCCATATCCCGTCCACCGTATACACCTGTACGCCGGGCGCCCCGCTGCTGCTCTGCTCGTAAAGGTACAGCCGGGCGCTCTGCACCTCGTCCGCCCAAATGTCCCCTGAAAGGGCAATCCGCAGCAGGGAGAACGCCTCCCTGCCCTCCGGCGTTTTTGCCGCGCGAAGGATGGTGGGGTCGTTGTCCATGCTCGTGCTGTCTTCGGGCAGCTCCTCAGAAAACCAGGCGCTGGCCGCGTTGTCGTCGGCAGGCAGGGTAAGCGTTTCCAGTGTCTTTGGCGCGCCGCAGGCGGCAAGGCCACAAACCAGCGCGGCGCACAGCGCGATCGTGAGTGTTCTTTTCATGGCTGTGACCTTTCTTCTTGTTCTGCAGCTATGATAACACATCTGCCTACGAAATGCAAGCGCGGGGGATGAATAACAAAAGCTTCTCCGATGCGCGCATGACGCTATCCGAAGGAGCTTTCACTGATACTTTACTCATACCCTGGCCTGCAGGCAGCCCTCCCAAACGTAGTCGTCCAGGCCGTTGTAGTCCGGGTTCCAGAGGTAGGTGCCGTAGCGGAACCCCAACGCCATGAGCTTTTCCGTGAGGGCTTCGTAACCGCTCTGCACATGGGTGTTCTGCAAAAAATCCATGTCGAAGGCGGTCATGATGCGCCGCACGCCGCGCTCTCGCAGCGCCGGCAGGGTTTTCTCCAAGTGCGTCAGGGCGTTCACACCGGGCACAGCCAGAACGGTATGGCCTGTAAGGTGATGCACGACGTCGGCTTTCAGCGGGCCCTCGATCAGGATGATCTTTTCCCGTGGTGGGCCGACAAAATGCGTCCAGCCCTCGGCGCGGCAGCCGCCCGTGTAGCTCGCGCTGGAAATCCAACGGAACTTGCGCTTGAGCGCGTCATCCCGCCGGACCTGCAAGCCCTGTATGTGGCCCTGTACGTCCCGCACGGGGATCAGGATGCCGCGCTGCTCGGGCACGAAGCTCCACTGGCCTTCTTTCATGTAAAACCCGAGAACGCCCGCGAGGGTATGTCCTTCGCTCAGCAATTGCTTCGACAGGGCCTTGCCGCTGACGAGGGGCGTGGTGCGGTAGCCGTTCCGGGCGATCACTTCGGGCGACAGGCCCCGGTTTATAAGGTTTTGCTGATGATCAGACGCCAGCGACAGTTTTGCCAGCAGCGCCCGGTATGTTGCGTCCCGCACGGCGATGTCCGCGCCGTTGAGGGCGTTGGCACCGGTGGCGGTTTTCACCCGGTAGGGTGTCAGCAAGGCGACGTTGTCCACGCCGCAGCGCTGTACCTCTTTCAGATAGACCTTCTCGATGATGTCGGCGGACTTTTCAAGATCAGCCGAAGCGTGATACTGAAAATCGTCGCCGTATTCCAGCTGCAATTCGCAGTGGCGGAT
>WQTL01000280.1 GCA_009786275.1 Bacillota bacterium
GGCTTCGGCCATTTTGGCGTAGGCCTCGTTGACCCAGTCGTCGATGGCGCAGCGGCCGATGTGCCGCGCGCAGCCGCCGCAGGATACGCAGCCGCGCACCGGCCTGCCGCCCGCCTGGTAGAGCTCCACCTCATGCCCCGCCGCCTCGCAGACATCAAGCACCTGCCGCAGCATCTTCGCTGTATTCCCTTCGGGCTTGGGGCTGCCGTTGATTGCCAGAACTTTCATAGTGTCCTCCCTATCCTAACCCATAAATTTTGATCGCCGCCAAATGCTCGTCATAGCTTTTGGTATAGTGGTTCGTATTGTCTTTGCCGAAAAAATAGTACAGATAGTCGCTGGTGGAGGGGTTTTTCGCGGCGTCGATGGCGCGGCGGCCCGGGCTGCAGATGGGGCCCGCGGGCAGGGCGGCGCACTTGTAGGTGTTGTATCGCTCGGCGTACTGCGCGGGGTTTTGCACCAGGGGGTCCTTGTAGATGTGCTCCTCCACGTAGGCGATGGTGGCGTCGGCCTGCAGGCGCATGCCCTGCTTCAGGCGGTTGTGGAACACGGAACTCACCATGGCCATGTGCTCGTCGCTGCGGGTTTCGCGCTCGATGATGGAAGCGAGGACGAGGGTCTCGAAGTCCGGCAGGCCGGACTTTTCGGCGTAGTTGTTGAGCATTTTGCGCAGCGCGGACGAGGGGTCCTCACCCAAGTAGAATTCGTAGGTGTCGGGGTAGAGCATGCCCTCCATGCGGTAGCAGGCCTGCGGGTGGATGGCCGCCGGGAAGGACTGAATCTGATAGCTTTGCGCCGCGTTGGTGAAGTCCGCCGCGCCGCACACGCCGTTGGCCTCCAGCCGCCGCGCGGCCTGGTAGAACGTGAAGCCCTCGGGGATGACCACGCTGACGGTCTCCGTGCCGGTGGGCCCGGCAATCGGCGGCTCCGTCGGCCCGGTCTTTGCGGGGGCGTTCGTCGTTTCAGTAACAGGCGGCGCAACCACGGGAAGATTTGGCATGCTGATGTCCAAGCCGGCGGACGTCCCGGCGGTGAGGCCCCCGGAGGGCTCCGCTGCCGGGTTCGTTTGCCCGCAGTCCGCAAGGCACAGCAGGGCGACGATTAACGCTCCGATCAAAAGCCTTTGTTTCATAGATGTCCCTCCGCAACACATCCCATCAAGTATAACCTATTTAAAGTGGGAAAGCAAGCTGCGAGTACAGATAATCAAAGCAGCCGGCAGCACCGTTATTCCTTTGTTGCCACGAAGATTATACCACCAAGCGGAGGCCATGTCAAACAAAAAAGCGCCCCTGCTCAGAATTGAGGCCGGCGGCGTAGGGCGTTATTCGGCAATGAGTTCGGGCGCGGCTTGACATCAGCGTGGTCAACGGCTTCACACGCCTGGAGCACAGCAGCTTCAGCGCTTGCCGCGAGATGCCGATCTCCTCGCAGATTCTGTTTACCCGCAAATGATTCTTTTTGTTCGACCGATCCAACGCCAAAATCACCCGTGCCCGCCGGATCAGCATCGCGCTGTGCTTTCCCTTTTTCGTGAACGCCTCAAGTCGCTCCCGCTCTTCTTCCCTCAGTTGGATTACTTTGTTTTCCATTTGATATACCCCCTTTCGGCCAGTATATCATGCTTTCCTTTAATTGTCAGACCGTGCGCTCAATCCTGGGGATGCCCTGCCATTTCCGGTTCGCGGGGCCGAAGGGCCGCGCGGTCTCATATGTGTACAGCATGTTCATCGCTGCACCTCCTGAAGACATTTTAGCATAGCCGCAATGGAATTACAAGCGGATTTTCCGTGCCCCAAAAGGCGCTTGCCTTCCCCTCCATTTTGTGCTATGATTACTCCAGGGAGGGTTCTCTATGTCCGCTTCAAACATAACGCGCAAAAACTTGCAGACCCTCGCGGCCCTGGGCTTGGCTCTCGCTTTGCCCGCCGCACTGTGCTGGTATTACGACGTCTACGTCCACTGGCAGCCGAAGCTTTATCCCTTCGCGGTGATTGCCGTGATTCTCGGCAATTTCCTGCTGACGCTGCTCGTCCTCCAAACGCGCGGCGAAAAAGCCAAAGCGCTCGTATGGAAGACCCAGCTGTCTGTGCTTATATTCATGGCGGCGCTGTTCATTCCTTCCTCAATCATCAACAACGTGATGCACAAGGGCGCAGCGCTGGCGGCAAACGCGGCCGTATCCCTGTGCGCCGCGCAGTTGCTTGCGCTGTATACGCTTGTTTTGCATCGAACGCGCAGGAAGCTGCTGGGCTTCGGCCTGCTCGGGGCCATGCTTTTGGCGATATTCTTGTATTTTGGAGGGCCTCAAACCGTGGAAAGAACGCTTACGCCGCCGCCCGATACCGCTCTCGAAAAACCCTATATGCTCTGGTACAACGCCCCCGCGCCCAATCGATATATGTACGGCGAGCCCAGGAAAGAGGGCGACTGGTCCTGGCCCGGCGACCCCGACTGGGAGCAGTGGTCACTGCCGCTGGGCAACGGGCATTTCGGCGTCAATGTCTTCGGACGAACGGATACCGAACGCTTACAAATCACCGAGGCCAGCCTGGGCAACCCCTACCCGGACGGCATGAACAACTTCGCCGAGGTGCTCATCGACTTCGATCACCCCGAACAGCGCACGCGCAACTATACCCGAGATTTGGTATTGGATGACGCCACGGCACACGTCAAGTATGAATACCAGGGCGTGAGCTACGAGCGCGAATATCTCACGTCCTACCCCGACGCCGTGCTGGCTGTCAGGTTAAGCGCTTCGGAAAATGGCCGCGTCTCCTTCACGCTGCGCCCGGAAATACCCTATTTGAAGGAGGGCAAGCTGGGAAAATCGGGCACTGTCACGGCGCGGGGCGATACCATCACCCTGGCCGGCGAGATGGAGCATTACGGCATATTATTCGAGTGCCAGATAAGCGTATTGCACGAAGGCGGCGCGCTGCATGCAGACAACGGCGCACTCACCCTGGAAGGCGCCGACAGCGCGGTTATTCTCATGGCCCTGGGCACGAACTATGCACTTGACGAAAGTGTATTTCTCGAACCGGAGCCCGCGAAAAAGCTGGCGGGCAACGCGCGCCCCCATGAACGCGTAACCAATATTCTCGAAAACGCGGCGAAGCTGGGCTATGATGAGCTGCGCGCGCGCCATGTGGCGGACTATCAAGCATTGTTTTCGCGTGTAAAACTGGATTTGGGCGGCAACCTGCCGAAACTTCCCGCGGACCGCCTGCTGGAAAAATACAAGCGAGGCAAGCACGACCCCTATCTGGAGGCGCTGTACTTCCAGTTTGGGCGCTATTTGCTGATTGCGTCCTCGCGGCAGGACACGCTGCCCGGCAACCTCCAGGGCCTGTGGAACCAGTACGAAAGCGCGCCGTGGAGCGCGGGCTACTGGCACAACATCAATATCCAGATGAACTACTGGCCCGCGTTCACCACAAATTTGGCGGAGCTGTTCGAACCCTACGCGGACCTGAACGAGGCGTTTCGCGGGCAGGCGCAGGGGCACGCGGATGACTATCTGGCGCAAATCCGCGAGCAGAACCCGGACAAAACATACGCCGTGCCCATGGCGGAGCCAGGCACGGGCCAAAACGGCTGGGCCGTGGGGACGGGCGTGTGGCCCTACACCGCGGAGGGGCCCGCGCCGGGCGGGCATTCCGGGCCGGGCACCGGCGGGCTGACAAGCAAGCTCTTCTGGGACTGGTACGACTACACCCGCGACGGCGCGCTGCTCGAAGAGAGGGTCTACCCGGCGCTCTCCGGCATGGCGGATTTCCTTTCCAAAACTGTGATTGAGCAGGACGGCCTGCTGCTGGCCTACCCCTCGGCCTCTCCCGAGCAGCTGGTGAACGGCGAATATTACGAGACCACCGGCTGCGCCTTCGACCAGCAGATGATCTACGAAAATCATCGGGATACGATCAAAGCAGCCGAGATTTTGGGTATAGAGGACGAGATTGTGCGCAGGGCCAAGGCCCAACTGGATAGGCTAGACCCCGTGATTACAGGCGATTCCGGGCAGGTCAAGGAGTACCGCGAGGAGGGCAAATACGGGGACATCGTGGACGAATACCAGCACCGGCACATCAGTCAACTCATGGGCCTTGTGCCCGGGCAGACCATCAACAGCAATACCCCCGAATGGCTGGAAGCCGCCCGCGTCACGCTGACAGAGCGGGGGGACAAATCCACCGGCTGGGCCATGGCGCTGCGGCTCAACGCCTGGGCCAGAGCGAGGGACGGCGAGCACGCCTACCTGCTGTACCAAAACCTGCTGAAGAACGGCACGCTGCCCAACCTGTGGGACACCCACCCGCCTTTCCAGATCGACGGCAACTTCGGCGGCACGGCTGGGGTGGCGGAGATGCTTTTGCAGAGCAATGGCAGCCTGATCGAGCCCCTGCCCGCGCTGCCGGAGGCCTGGTCCACGGGCAGCTTTGAGGGCCTGGTGGCCCGTGGAAATTTCGTCGTGGACTGCGCCTGGGAGGACGGGCGGCTGACCAGAATGACCATCGAAGCCCGGGCGGGCGGCGAATGCAGTATAAAGTATCCGGGCATAGACGGAGACAGCGACGAGGTGGTGCTTAACATGGCGAAGGGCGAGGCGCATACGATCCATCTCAAGCCCAGGGCCGCCGTTGGCGCGATACGCTGGGACGCGTGGTACGGCGGCGCGGCGGGCGGGGAGG
>WQTL01000281.1 GCA_009786275.1 Bacillota bacterium
GACGCCGAACGCAAGGAGAGGGGTTTCCTCAATTTCAACGCGCGCCATGCTTGCATAGAGGTTCCACGGATACTTCGCCCAAAGCTCCATTGCCATTTCAATCATATGCACACCTTAAACATGGGCAGAGCCGAAAACGCTCTGCCCGTGGTATTTATCCAAGCAACAGCTGATTGATTTGATCCAGCCGTTCCTGTGCACCTTCGATGCCGGCCTTGGCTCTGATATGCAGCGCGCGGAGCATCGCCACCTGGTCCGCTTCCTCCAGCGAGAAAATCGGAGCTGATGGCTGACACTGCTCTTCTGGAACATCCTCCGCAGCGATGGGCACTTCCTCCTCGGCTGCATCTTCAACTGCGAGCGCTTCCAGTTTGACGTGGCGCGTATAGGGCCGTTTTTTCTTCTCTGGCAGTTCAATGCTCGCAATCAGATCACGGCACTTGTACTTCATCAGCAACTCGCGCAGAGCCTCTTCGGAAAACTCGCCGGGCTCGTCCGCTTCGCCGGTAAGATAGAACGGGTTGATGTTCAAGACCTGCGAAACCGCGATCACCATCTTGGCTGAGATGTTGCCGGTGTTGTAAATATTATGCGCCACCTGCGACGAGACGCCCGCCAGCTCACGCACGGCCTGCTTCTGTTTGATCTTCGCGGACTTGAAAATCTCCTCAAAGCGAAGTTTTGTCTTTTCGGCGTCTATGCTTACATTGCTACGCTTAAGGCTCTGGATTTGCTCCGCTGATAACATTTTGTCTGCCTCCCACACTTTATTGCTTTATTCACTATAGCTTCATAGTATGGGATTGTCAATAGCTTTTCTCGACTCGAGCACTCGATCACATGAAAATCGGATTATCAGTTGTAAACAGCGCGAAACTATGCTACAATGGGCTTAACACATTGAAACATTGAGCAAGAACACAGGCTGAGGAAAGAGAGCTGACCCATGAAAGAGAAACCAATCCGCGGGCCATGGAGCCGCAGGGCTTGGAAAGCCATCGCGATTACGTTCACGGCGCTGTTTTGCGTGCTGGCGGCACTGAACCTGTATGTGCTTTCCCCCTATCTGAGGGAGCTGGTTGCGCGGTGGCAGCAACAGGGCCAGACCGGCCAGGCGGATATTCTGAGCGGCAGCTGGCGGCAGATCAACCAGGAGATCAAAAAGCCGGAGGGCTGGCGGCAAATCGTCGGGGACAGCCCATTCACGCTGGGCGGGCTGCGTAAGGTGTATGATAGCCAGGGCGGGGCGCACTTCGTCTACGACGATGCGGCCTATCCCACGATTGACGGCTCCACGGTGATGGTGGCCATGGCGGCGGAGTTCGCCTGGCAGCACCTGGGCCTGAGCCAGGCGGACACGGCGCGCTTCGTGCAGTTTAACACCACCGACCACGCCTATGGCAGGCTGTTCACTTGGGGGGAGGCAGACTACCCGCTGCTGGACCCCCGCTTTGACGCCTACAGCCGCGTGCAATCCCCCCGGCCGCTGGATCTGTACCTGGGCACCGCGCCCGGCCCTGAGGGATGGGCACAGGCGGAGATGAACGGGATCGTCCCCGTGATGAAGCCCGTGTGCCGGGACGCGTTCGTGTTCATAACACATAAAGATAACCCAGTGAACAGCCTGACGCTGGAACAGGCGCGGGGCATTTTCGCCGGGGAAATCACCAACTGGAAGCAGGTGGGCGGGGAGAACCAAAAGATCAAAGCCTACCAGCGGGAACCGGGCTCCGGCAGCCAGACGGGCATGGAGGATCTGGTCATGCGGGGGACCCCCATGGCCGACCCCGAAACCGTGAAGGTCGCCATGGGCATGGGCACGTTGGTCGATGCCGTGGCGGAGTATCGAAACAGCGAGGCCAGCATCGGCTACACCTACCGCTATTATATCGACAATCTGTATAGAAATAAGAACATCAAGACCATTGCCATCGAGGGGATTGCCCCCACGGACAAGAATATCGCCATTGAGCGTTACCCCCTGAGCGTGAAATACTACGGGGTGATCCGCGCGGGGGATGAAAGGCAGCCCGGCGGGCTGTTCTTGGACTGGATTTTGAGCGAGGAGGGGCAGGCGTGCGTCAAACAGGCGGGGTACCTGCCGGTGGGGTCCGTGAAGGAGGCCGTGGAGGGCGTACCCGAAAAGCGTTACCAGCCGGAGGAGGCGATTGAGCCGCAGACAGGCTACTATTACAACAACAACTTCGATGTTCTTCTGCCCGGCACAACGCAGGTCGAGTTCAGCGGAACCACACGCCCCTACGCCGAGCTGGCAGGGACCCTCGTGCGCTTTGTCAAAACGGCAAGACCCTCTTCCACGAAGGCTTCGTCCTGCGCGGCGACGGCACCGGCAGCCTGTGGGACAACAGCGAAATCAGCTTCGAGATCGACTCCTACGACGTTTCGCGCGGGATTCTGAGCTTCTCCTACCTGGACAGCAACGGCGCGCGGGGGACCGATCAACGGTACCTGGAGTATTACACGCGGGTGAAATCCATCACGCCGGAAGGCAAGGGGATTTACATCATTGTGGACATGGACGACAAGGCTACACGATATATTATGGGGAAAGAGGGATGACGCAATAATGCTAAAAGAAGCCTTGCCATGGACAATCGGGCCGATCTGTGGTATCATAGCTGTGAAGCAGAGAGAAAGGACATCGTCTGAATGAAAATCACCGGCAACATAGCCATGCTGGAGCTCGAAAGGCCCAACGGCGCGATTTACCCCACGTTAGTTTGGGACGAAAAAAGCCTCGTGCTGATCGACACGGGGTTCCCCGGCCAGACAGATGAGCTCGTCAGTTCCATCGAGGCGGAGGGCTTCCGGGCCGAGGACATCACGCACATCATCCTGACCCACCAGGACATCGATCATATCGGCTGCCTGCCGGACATTCTGCGGCTGGCCCCATCGGCGCAGGTGATTGCCCAGGCCGAGGAAGCCCCGTATATAGACGGGCGCAAGACGCCGATCAAGCTGGCAGCGCTGGAGGCGGCCTATGACAGCCTGCCGGAGCAGATGAAGCAGTTCTACGCGACGCTGCGGGATGGGTTCGCCAACCGGCGTGTCGCCGTCAGCCAAACTGTGGAGAGCGGTACGGTTCTGCCTATAGGCGGCGGCATTGAAGTGGTGCACACGCCCGGACACACACCGGGGCATATCGCGTTATATCTGCGGCAGGCCAAAATCATGGTCGCGGGGGATGCCGCGAATATCAAGAACGACCGGATCACGGGCCCCAACCCGCAGCATACCCAGGACATGGCGCAGGGGCTGGAGTCCCTTGAAAAGCTGAATGCGTATTTTTGCCGGGGCGCAATTGCGTACCATTGCGGACTTCTGCTTTTGGATGGCGCGGCATGACGCCACATGAAAGGTATTGCACATGAACCTATACCGGCGCCTGTTTGACCACGCCATCCGCAGGGAGCTCCGGCGCGGCACCGCCCTGCTGTCGAGCCACCCCGAAAGCGCGTCTGCCCTGGGGCATATCCTGGGCCATCAGTCCGCTGCCGAAAAGCAACGCAAGCGCCTTGAATCGGAGGTTCTGATCCCGCCCCTGCTGATCATCAGCACGACGGAGCAGTGCAATCTCCACTGCGAGGGCTGTTACGCACGGGCGCTTCACCAGCAGCCGCGCAAAGAACTGACCCGCCCGCAGATGGGTTCCCTGCTCGCCCAGGCGGTGGATGCCGGATGTTCGGCGCTCCTTCTGGCAGGCGGCGAACCGTTGCTGTGCCCGAACTGGCTGGAATCGGCAGCGGCGCACCCAGAACTGCTGACCCTGGTTTTCACGAATGGTACTCTGCTGGACGAGGCCATGGTAGAGCTTTTCGCATGCAACCGCAGCCTGCTCCCCGTGATCAGCATAGAGGGCGGCGAGCGCGCCACCGACGCCCGCCGCGGCGATGGCGTGGGCAAACAGGTGCAGGCCGCGCTGCAATGCCTGCACCGCAGGAATATCCCTTTCGGGCTGTCGGTCACTGTCAGCCGGGAGAATATCGACGCGGTGACGGCGGAGGATTTCCTCGCGCCGTTCATTACGATGGGATGCAGGCTGGCCATTTTTGTCGAGTACGTGCCCGTGGACGATGCGTCGAAGGCCCTCGCGCTGTCCCCGGAGGGCAAAAAGCGGCTCTACTGGTCCTGCAAGCGGCGGCGGGTCGGGGCACTGCGTCTCGCCTTCCCCGGAAACGAGAAGCTCCTCGGCGGGTGCCTTGCGGCCGGGCGCGGATTCGTACACATCAGCGCCTCCGGCGATGTGGAGCCCTGCCCCTTCGCAGGCCACGCCGACCGCAACATAACGTCCGTGCCGCTGATTGAAGCGCTGAAGTCCCCGCTGCTTTCGCGCATACGGGAGAAGCACGCCTTGCTGCAGGAGGGCGCTGCCGGCGGCTGCGCTCTGCGCGGGGAAGCGGCGATGGAGTTTTTTGAGGCAATAAAGTAGCATAATAAAAATAGTTAGAACGCCAAGCGGCTCGCTTAGACGTTCTTTTTTTATGCCCCGCAGGAGATCGTGCGGGCTTTTCCTTCCCCCTTCATACCAGAGAGGGAAAGCCATTTGCTCCTCAAATCATAGCAGATTCGGGGGTGAAATGCAAGGTTTTTCTGAAATTCCATGTCTTTTATGGGCGTAATTTTCCGTGAGGGAAGATTGCGCCCATAAAAACCATGGAACCCCTTGTTATTTGGGGTCAAAA
>WQTL01000282.1 GCA_009786275.1 Bacillota bacterium
TAAAACAAAAATCCTCCATCCAGCCAATAGAAAAAGCACAAGAGCCAGTTGAAACGAAGCAATTCAACTGGCTCTTGTGAATAAGAGGTGGGGAATTTTCAATTAAAATATCCGCCTGAAACAGGGGAATCAGGCGTTAGAAAATGCAAAATCGCCGGAGCGCATTCAGGGCATTGCCGACTCCGCACCGCCTGCGTTGAAATATTGCACCGACGGCTATTTGGGCTATGTCGATGTGGTTTATCCCAGCCAGCACGTGCGAAACATTCACAACAAAAACGGCACCTTTACTGTCGAAGGGATCAACGCCGATCCGCGGCACTACATCCCGGTCCTGGCTCGTCGAGTACGCTGTTTTTGCCGTTGCCTGGAGACGCATCAAGCCGTTGTCGAAGTGTTCGTCGACGCTTACAACGCCTTCGGTGTCGCCAAGCTCAAACACCGCGTTCCAGTGATACAAAACCCTCAAGAATACTTGTGGGTTTTGTTATTTCGCCTCCGGCCACCCCGTCCCGGCCAGCCGATCAAAAAACGCCGCCCGTTCGTCCCCGCTGAACCGTTTGAGCGGCGGCGTGCAATACCCCATATCGAAGCCCAGGAGCGAGAGCATCTCCTTGATGCCCGGCAGCACGCCGTATTCCAGCAGGACTTCGATGATACGGTTCGCCTGAAGCTGCGCGGCGCGGGCCTCCTCCAGCCGCCCCGCTTTGAAATGCCCGTACAGCCGCGCGTAGAGCGAGGGCATCACGTTGTAGGTGGAACCGATACCGCCGTCGGCCCCCATGCACAGGCCGCACAGCAGCGTCTCGTCCGGCCCGTTGAGCACGTTGATGTCCCCGCCCGCGATCTGCTTGATGCGGCCCATGGCGTAATAGTCGGGGTTGGTCCACTTCAGGCCGACGACGCCCTCGATCTCCATCAGGGCCGCCACCATGTCCCGGGTGAAGGCGGTGCCCGCCATGGGCGTGGCGTAGACCAGCGTTGGCAGCCCAGAGGCCCCGGCCAGGGCCCTGTAGTACGCCGCGATCTCCGGCAGGGCATAGGGGTAGAAAAACGGCGGCACGGAGGCGACGGCATTCGCGCCGGCGGAAGCCGCGTGCTCCGCCAGCTCCACCGCCGTGCGCATGTCCACCGCCCCCACGTGCGCGATGACCGCGCCCCGCCCGGCCGCCTCCTCCACGGCGAGTTCGGTCAGGCGCTTGCGGGCTTCGGGCCGCATGACCACGCCCTCCCCGGAGGCCCCGCAGACATAGAACCCCGCCAGCCCGGCGTCCAGCTGCCAGCGCATGAGCGCCCGGGCGCTTTGCTCGTTGATACTGCCGTCCTCGCGCAGCGGGCTTACCAGGGCGGACATCACGCCGGTGAACAGTACGTTGCTCATGCCTTATTTGCCCTCCTTATGCGTTCCAGATAGCTCTTCTCGATCTCCTCCGGCACGTCCGGCAAAGCTGTCTTCCCGCCGAACCCGAAGCGGCCCTTCCGGCACAGCAGCCCGTCCTCCCCCGCGGGGAGGGCGCGCAGCACCAGGCTGCCCCTCGCCGCCAGGCGGACCTTGCAGCCGATCTCGCAGTGGGGGCATCGGGTCTGCGTATATTCCTCCCGCAGGGGCACCTGCTTGGGGATCATCATCGTTTCGGTGAGCGCGCCCGTTGGGCACACGGCCGCGCACTGGCCGCAGGAGATGCAGTCCGTGTCGCGCAAGGGCCGGTTCAGGGCGGGCTTCACGGCGGTTTCGAAGCCACGGCCCGCCAGGCCGATGGCCGCCGCGCCCACGGCCTCCTCGCACACGCGCACGCACAGCCCGCACAGGATGCACTTGTCCGGGTCGCGATGGATGAAGGGATGATCGTCGTTTTGCCCGCGCCTGTGCGCCTCACCCCTGTATTTTTCGGGCCGCACCTGATATTGGTTCGCGTAGCGGATCAGCCTGCATTCGAAGACATCCATGCAGCCGCATTCCAGGCAGCGAATGGCCTCGCGCCGGGCCTGCTCCTCGCTTAAGGTCAAATTGACCTCGAGGAAATCCTTCCGGCGCGTCTCGGGACCGCGGTGCGGCATGTTCACCCGGGGCGATTTTTCTATATGGGCGAAGTCTTCTTTTGATTTTTCGGATTTCACGAGATATTCAGGCGCGAAAGTCAGCGTCTCGCCGTTCAGGTATTTGTGGATCATCTCCGCCGCGCGCCCGGCCTCGCCGATGGCCGCGATGGCGATGTCCGCGCCGCCGTTGGTGGCGTCGCCCAGGGCGAACACGCCGGGCAGGTTCGTCAGGAAGGTCGTTTCGTCGGCGGCGATCGTGCCCCAGCGGGTTGTGCCAAGCGCCTCAAGGCCCAGCATATCTGTCTTCTGGCCAATGGCAACGATCATGGCGTCGATCTCGATATTTTCTTCCTTGCCGGGCACGGGCACGGGGCTGCGGCGGCCGGAGGCATCCGGTTCGCCAAGCTCCATAACTTGCAGGCGCAGGGCCTTGACCCTGCCGCCCTCGCCCACAACCTCGATGGGGTTGGTTAAATTCTTGAAGACGACGCCCTCCTCCCCGGCCTCGGCGATCTCGGCAACCTCGGCGGGCATCTCGTTTTTCGTTCTGCGATAAATATTATAGACCTCCGCGGCGCCCAGGCGGAGGGCCGTGCGGCAGGCGTCCATGGCGGTGTTGCCGCCGCCGACCACCGCGATTCGTTTGCCCGCGAAGTCATATTGCGCGCTGTCCCGCAGGAAATCGATGCCGCCCAGCACGCCCTCCAGGTCCTCGCCGGGGCAGCGCAGGCCGGTGCTCACCCACGCGCCCACGGCCGCGACGACGGCGTCGTGGGTGTCGCGCAGGCGCTCGAGTGTAACATCGCGGCCAATTTTTATATTATTGAGCATACTGACGCCCATCTTTTCGATGGTGTCGATTTCCGCTTGCAGCAGCTGTTTCGGCAGGCGGTACTCCGGGATGCCGTAGCGCAGCATGCCGCCCATGAGGGGCTGTGCATCGTAAATTGTGACGCCGTGGCCCTGCGCCCGCAGGAAATACGCCGCCGTCAGCCCGCCCGGCCCCCCGCCGATGACGGCGACCTTCTTGCCGGTATCCGGCGCGATTGCGGGCGTATAAGCCTCCCCTTGCAAGTCATAATCGCCGGCGAACTGCTTCAGCGCCGCGATGGAGATTGGCTCCTCAACAAGCTTACGGCGGCAGGCCCCCTCGCAGGGGTGGGGGCACACGCGGCCGATGGAGGCGGGCAGCGGCAGCTTCTCCTTGATGAGCTTGACGGCCTCGCCATACTCCCCGTTGGCGATGAGGCCCACATAGCCCTGGCAGTCGGTCCGCGCGGGGCAGGCCAGCATGCAGGGCGCGCGGCAGTCGCCCCTGTGGTCGCTGAGCAGCAGCTCTAGGGCGGCTTTGCGGTTCTCGCGCAGGCGCGGCGTGTTCGTATGAATCACCATGCCGTCCGCCGCCAGGGTTGCGCACGCGCGCAAAAGCTTCGTTGTCCCCTCGCACTCCACCACGCACAGGCCGCAGGCCCCGTAGGGCTCCACGCGTGCGTCGTGGCACAGGGTGGGGATGTCGATGCCGTTTTCCCGGGCGATGTCCAGGATGGTCTGGCCGGTGAGGCCGGTGCGTTCGATGCCGTTTATGACGAGTTTGATTGCGGACATGGGTTCCTCCGAAACAGCGTATTCTTACTATCTCCTAGGTTTCTTCTTGCAAAAGGACTGCAATGATTTCTCGTACCCCAGCTTCTCATAAAAGCCCTCCGCCTCCGGTTGCGCCCCGAAAAACAGCGAGGTCGGCGAGACCTCGAAGGCCAGCGCCATCAGTGCCTTCCCTATCCCCTGCCGCCGGTATTCCGGCAAAATGAGGATTTCCGTCACCGTGCCGAAGAAATAGTCGTCTGTCAGCACCCGTACGCAGCCCACGAGGGTCTCTCCGTCCCAAGCGGCGGTGTTCATGGTGCGTTTCAGCGCCTCCCCGGCGTATCGCACATCATATTTCCCGGCCAGACCCGGTTCGCCATCGCGACAAAGGAAGCCGGGTCAAGCGCCCCGTCATCAACTGTATATCTGATATCCGCCATATTCACGGCCCTCCTTTTTCTTTGGCAACAGCTTCGGCGGGCCAATGGCGCGCCCTACGAGTGTTTCGCCAATGGCGAATCCATACACGTGTTTTCCGCCTCCGCCATGGGCGGAACCCTCGTAGGGCGCGGCATCGCCACGCCGTGGACACTCAATCCACCTCCACCGCGCCGAACCTGCACACATCTTTGCATTTGCCGCACTTAGTGCACGTTTCGGCGTCGATCCCATGCGGCTGCCTCACCGCGCCGGTGATCGCCCCTACCGGGCATTGGCGCGCACAGATCGTGCAGCCTGTGCACTTTTCGGCGTCAATCGAATACGTCAGCAGAGGCTTGCACTGCTTTGCGGGGCATTTTTTGCGATTGATATGCGCTTCGTACTCATCCCTGAAATATCTCAGCGTGGTGAGCACGGGGTTCGGGGCTGTCTGCCCCAGGGCGCACAGGGAGCCCGCGCAGATCTGCCCGGAGAGCTCCTCCAGCAGGGCGATGTCCCCTTCCCTGCCCTCGCCCGCGCAGATGCGATCCAGGATTTCCAGCAGGCGGCGGGTGCCCACGCGGCACATCACGCACTTGCCGCAGCTCTCCTTCACGGTGAAATCGAGGAAATAGCGGGCCGTATCCACCATGCAGGTGGTCTCGT
>WQTL01000283.1 GCA_009786275.1 Bacillota bacterium
TGCCCCCGTACCGCGCGGCGAGGTAGTCGCCGCCGCCGAAGACCAGGCGCCCGCCGCCGAACAGGCCGCTGGCCAGGATGGTGTCGTCGTCGAAGCGCTCCCCGGGCCGGTAGTCCACGTCGTCCAGGGCGGATTCCAGCACGGCGCGGGCGACGAGCTCCTTGAAATCCGTTTTGTAGCGCTTGGCCCTGCGGCCGGTATAGAACGACAGCCCGCCGAACAACAGTACGCCGACGGCCGTCGCCGCGGCAAAGCCGCCGCGCCCCACGCCCTCCCCGTTGATGGTCAGGCCGCCGACGACGAGCAATATCCCGCAGAGGATGCGCAGAATCCAGGTCAGCGGCTTCATGAGCAGGGCGGCGGCCTGGATTTTTCTCCGCCTGCGGTCCAGGTCAATCAGCGCCTGCGAGCCCTCGGCCTCCAGGGCCTGCCTGTTTTCATCGCTCCGCTTTTTGCCCTGGATGGCGGCGATGACCGCGCCTACACCCAGGGCGGCGCCCAGCCCGGCCAGGATGGCTGGCCCGCCGAAGATCACCATGAATAGCAGGGCCCCGAAAAAACCAAAGCCCCCCAGCTGGGTATAGGCCCAGATCACGGCGGCCAGCGCCACCGACGCGAAGCCGATGCGCAGGTACTTCGCCCAGGAATAGGGGCTGTAGAAGCCCAGCAGCTTCTTCAGCCAATTTTGTTTCTTTTTCACGGGAGCTCCTCCTTTCCAGGGAGTATTCGCGCAAGCCTACTGGTAGTTCACATGAATTTCCGCCCCGGCCTTCGCGTCCTTCACGAAAATCCAGGTGATATTGCCCCGCGTATAGTACCCCGGCGCCATGCCCTTCAGTGCCTTCATGGAGCTTGCTTGTTTCAGCGCCGCGCCGCCCAGCTTCACCGAGGCCGGCGCGGGCTCGCCATAGACCCGGAACATCAGCTGCCTGCCGGTTTTGCCGGATTTGAGCGTCAGGCCGCTGTTGGTTTTCGTATAGGAGAGCATCGTGCCCCTGGCGTCCTGCTCATACAGGCCGAATTCCTGCGTGCCCTTTGCGGGATAGACCCGCACGGTGGTGAAGGCGTCGCCCGTGCCCTCCATGGGGAAGATCGCGCCCCTGCGGATGAAGGCCGGAAACTCGTCCAGGGGGAAGCTGAGTTTTTTCACGCCCTTGTAGCTCTTCGTCTCGTCGAACAGGTAGATCCACTCGCCCTCGGGGAATACGATGCCGCGCTCGTCGCCCTCCTTCACAATCGGCGCCACGAAGATGTCCCCGCCCAGCATGTACTGGTAGTAACCGGCGGTCGGGCGCATGGTGGGCTGGCGGCGCTCGTAGGACCAGGCCACCTGGCTGGAGATATAGGGGATCAGCTCGTAGTGCAGCCTGGTGAACTTGCGGTAGATGTCGGTGACATAGGTTTTGCCGTCGCCCCTGCGCTCGTCGTACTTCCAGGGGCGGTGCTCGCCGCCGCCGCCGTTCTCCATCACGGTGCAGAAGGCCCCCAGCTGCGCCCAGCGGAGAAAGACGTCCTCCGGGTCGGGCTTCGCGGGCGAGGAGCGGAACCCCCCGATGTCCGAGCCGAAGCTGACGTAATTGAGCATGGCGGAGGTGAACATGTTGTTCAGCGCGCCGCGCAGGCCGCCCCAGTCGTTGTCCTGGTCGCCCACCCAGCCCATGAAGTTGATGTCCCTGTCCATGAAGGTGATGGGCAGGCCCCAGGCGACCACGTCGTCGGTGGGCCGCGCCCAGGCGACGCCCCTGCCCTTTGTCTTCTCCTTGGTATAATGATAGAAGTCGTCGTACACCATCTTTTTATAGCGCTGCCAGCTGAGCGGGCCCTGCTTGCCCCAGGAGGGGATCTGCAGCGCGAGGTAGGGCTCCGCGCCGTCCACCTTCCAGCCGTCGGCACCCATGTCCAGCACGATGTCCATCTGCCGGTGCCACCACGCCACGGCCTCGGGGTTGGAGTAATCCAGGAAGGCCCCCACCCCGGACCACCACTCCTGGGTCTTGCCCTTGCTGACAAGGTACCCCTTGGCCTTGGCCTCCTCGAAGGTGGGCGCGTCCTCGTTGAGCATGCAGGTGGTCCACAGGATGAGCTTCATGCCCCGGCGGTGGCACCAGTTGACCAGGCCCCGCATGTCGGGGTAGAGCGCTTTGTCCGGTTGGTAGGTGTTCTTCGCCGTGGCCCAGGGGGGCTCGATATCCACGATGCCCACGGGGATGCCGCGGCTGGTGAAGCCCTCGACAAATTCCACGGTGGAGGCCTGGGTCCCGTGGTGCTCCCACACCATGTGCTCATGGGTCCATTTGGGATAGGGCAGCGGGTCCAGGCCGGGGTCCGCCCGCCCCATCGCCGCGGCCGGCCCCGCGCCGGAAAAGATGCTCGTGAAAAATACGATGACCGCCGTGACGACCCGGGAAAGCGGGAAGAAGATCGTGCCCAGCATAGGATAAGCCTCCTGTCATTTCAGGTGAATGTATACCAATTATACACGCGGCGGGGGATAAAGTCCAGCAATTTTTTAAAAGAGATACCGGGATACGCGTGAGCGCACCCCGGTATCTCTTTTGAACGTATATGGTGTTCAACGTCCCAATTTGCGCAGCCGCTAGCGACCATCCAAGGGCAGCGGTCAGTGCGCAATCACACTATAGCGCCAAAACGCTGAATCGTCAAGGGGTATTCCCATAGTTTTTCAAGGAAAAACGGCGCCCGCGGGGGGGCTTGGGAGTTGCTGACAATATACCCCGGGGACCTCGGAAATTGGTGGGACGCCTCTTCCTGAATCCGGAATCTCATGCCCGCCAGTCCTCCGGCGTGCCCCGCCAACTGTTCACGTCCTCCCGCAGGAGCGCGCCCTCGCTGTAACGGGTGACGCCGAAGGCGGCGAAGTCCCTGTAGAGCTGTTCGTTGGCGGCCTGCCATTTTTTCGGCCCTTGCAGGCGGCTGAACTCCCCCGCCCGGTTGCAGGCCTTCCAGAAGCGCCAGCTCAGCTGGGAGCGCAGCACGTTCTGCCGGCAGGCGTCGTCCCCGGCCAGTTCAACGGCCTTTTCCCAGAGCTTGTCGGCGTAGCGCACCTGGTTGGGCTTGAGGTCCAGCAGGGCCTTGTCGTCCGGGTTGTGGCCGATGCTCAGCTTGCGGTGGCGCCCGAAGGGGCCCGGCTTGGCGCTGTTGTCGCAGATCAAATCGAGGAACGCCCGCATATACTGCCAGCCGCCGCCGTAGTAGGCCTTGAGGAAGCCGTCCGTCTCCGCGCCGAGGTCGACGTCCGGGTCGAACAGCAGGCGGGCCAGCAAATAGCCGCGCAGCTGCGAAAACTCGCTGTCGCACTCGGCGGACTGGTAATTGCCCTCCTCGTAGACGCCCTTGACGTTATGCCTGACGAAAAACCGCATGTTGCTCTGCAGCACCCGGAAATTCGGGTATGGGCTGTTGTAGCAGCGGTAATTCGTCGTGTAGTCCCAGATATACAGCCTGCCGCAGATTTCGCTCCAGGCTTTGATGTCCCGCGCGAATTTGATATTGTCGGGGCAGCCGGGGTCGTCCAGGGGGTGGGCGAAGCAGCACTCGATGGAGCACAGCCGCACGATCACGTTGGGCAGGGGCTTGACGAGCTTCGGCGGCGTGCGGGTGTACTGGTAGGCGAAGGTGTCGATGAGCGCCTCCGGGTAATCCGCCGCGATGTCCGCCGCGACGGCGTTGACGAAGCGAATCATCGTCCCCGCGTGGGAGCCCTCCTCGTCGTCCACGGCTTTGCATTTTTCGCACTGGCAATAGTCCCCGTTGTCGTCCTGCGTCACCGAGACAATCGGCTGGCCGTTGCCCTTTTCCAGCTGTTCGCGCACCTCGCGTATCATCTCGGCGAGGACTTCCGGATTGGTCAGGCACAGCTGCTTCGGCACACGCTCCTTGCCCCGCAGGGCGTACCAATCGGGGTGGGCAGCCCCCTCCGGGGGCGAGAAGAATTCATCCGGCTTGAGGAAGGTATTGATGATCGTGTGGGCCATGCCGCCGTTGTAGCCGAAGTCGCCGCCCATGTCCGCGTCCAGGCTCCGGTACACGTTGCCGTTGAGGCCGTTGGCCACGCTGTAGACCGGGTCGGCGCGGCTGCGCCAGTCCATCTCGCGGAATTCCAGGGGCGGGTTGTAGCGCTCCGGCTCGTTCAGCGGCGTGACGGCGATCTCCGCCGGGCCTTGGGGGATCACGGCCAGCTCGCTTGTATACCAGCGGCAATCGAAATATTTCTCCAGGAATTTATAGGCCCCGTAGAGCACCGCGCGGGGGCTGCCGCCCGTGATGTGGATGCTGTCGCCGTCGGGCCTGTCCCCGGCGGCCCAGGAGGTGCGCACGTGGGCCGTGATGGAGTACTCCTCCGGGCCCAGCCTGTCGCCGCCGAAGACCCCCACCAGGATTTCGTCATAGCCCGTGGGGAGCCCCTGCTGCGCTGTGAACGCCTCCCCGGTGATGCGGCTGAGGGTTTCCGCCAAGAGGTTGCCGGCGGCGATTTCCGCCTCGCTTTCCCCATAGACGGTGATTTTGTAGCCGGAGATGGAGCGCTTCTCCACGGCGGCGGGCGGTGATGTTTCCTCCATGGGCGTGAACTCCTTCAACGGCAAATTGCCCGGCAGAAGCCAGGCGGGGCCCCCCGCGAGCACCAGCGCCGCCGCCGCGATGGCGAGGCCGCGCTTCAGCTTGCGCGGGAAGGCCAGAAACGGCCTGACC
>WQTL01000284.1 GCA_009786275.1 Bacillota bacterium
GGCGATTTTCGCCGCGCTTTCGCTGAGATAGCTGAGCTTGCCCGCCGGGGTGAAGCGCAGCTGCCGCCCGCCGATGTCGTAGCAGCCCACGGCGGAAAGCGCGCCGCTGTCGAAAATCGCGATGTTGGCGGTGCCGCCGCCGATGTCGAGGTTCGCCACGCGGCAGCGCCGCTGTTTCGACTGCGCCTGCGCGCCGCTCCCCTGCCCCGCCATGCGGGCCTCCAGGTCCGGGCCGGCGGTGGAGACCACGAATTCCCCGGCGAAGCCGCTTAAAGAGGCCAAGACGGCGGCGGCGTTCTCCTTGCGGGCGCTTTCCCCGGTGATGATCACCGCGCCGGTGTCCACGTCCCCGGGGGCTACATCCGCATGCCTGAATTCGCCCGCCACCAAGGCGCGCAGCTTGTCCGCGTCGATCTTCGACGCGTCCAGCAGGGGGGTCTCATGGCTGGCGCCGCGGTAGGTCACGCGCTTTTCGGTGATGGCGGCATTGGGCGCGCTGGCGTAGCCCGCCGTGTTCTCCACGCGCAGGGCGCTGAAAATCACCTGCGCGGTGGAGGTCCCCACGTCGATGCCTACACTGCGCAGCTCCTGGCGCGGCATGGGAACACCACCTTTCCAGTGTTATTATAGCACGGCTTACGAAAAAATGCAAGGGGTGGGGACGGACAAAATAAAGGGCGGCTTTCCCAAGCCACCCGCGCACAAATAGGCAATCCTTACAATGATGACGGGCCGTGATAATCCAGCAAATCATCCGTGCGCACCTCAAAAAAAGCCGCGATGCGCTTGAGCGTATCGAAGTCCGGCTCTATGATGCAGTGCGTATAGTTGGTCAACATAACAATAGAGACGCGTAAAACTTTGGCAAGCTGTTTAGGCGTTATGCTGTGTTCCTCCATGAGCATTCGCAGGATTTCGCCGAATTTCATTCGCAACACCTCCATGTGATCGGATTAATGCATAAAGTACATATCTAATATTATATGCATTTTCTACATAATTGTCAATACCTATTTCGAATGTGTGCTATAATGCAAAGTAGAAATTTGCCATATTAAGAAGGTGCTTGTTGTGGATTTCGCACAAAAACTAAGAAATCTTAGAGAAGATATGGAACCGCCTGTCACCCAAACCCAATTGGGAAGCCTTTTGAACATGGGGCAATCCAAGATTTCCCGTTTGGAGAGTGGCGAATTTGAACCTAACTTGCAAGAACTATATGACATTTGCAAAGCGCTTCATGTTTCGTCTGACTATCTACTTGGGTTAACCGATAATCCGCGGCCGTACCAATCCAAATAGAAACAAGCCCGTCATCGCAATGATGGCGGGCTGTTTTTATCTATATGTGTAGAGACGCACGGCAGTGCGTCTCCAAACAAACATATAATGCTTTATCCGGGAGACGCACCGCCGTGCGTCTCTGCATCATTGCCTATATCGTCCCGTCCCAAGTGCTCGTGCTCTTGCGCCTGGCCTCGGCCTCGTCGAACCAGGTGGTGGTCACGACCTTGGTCTCGGTGTAAAACCGGTAGGCGTCCTTGCCCAGGCAGTGGGCGTCGCCGAAGAAGCTGCGCTTGTGCCCGGCGAAGGGGAACATCCCCACCGGCACGGGGATGCCCACGTTGACCCCCACCATGCCGCCGTGGGTGCGCCGCGCGAACTCCCGGGCGTAGTAGCCGTTTTGGGTGAAAATCACCGAGCCGTTGGCGAAGGGGTTGGCGTTCATGAGGGCCAGGCCCTCCTCGAAGTCCTTCACCCGCTTGATGCACAGCACCGGCCCGAAGATTTCGCTGTCTCCCACATCCATGCCGGGGAGCACGTGGTCGAAGATCGTGGGGCCGATGTAGAAGCCGTTCTCATAGCCGGGGACCACGCAATCGCGGCCGTCGAGGATAAGCCTGGCGCCCTCGGCGATGCCGGCCTCGACGCGCCCCAGCACATATTCTTTATGCGCCGCGCTGTAGACCGGGCCCAGCTGGCTGGACTTATCATAGGCCGGGCCGACTTTTCGCAGCTTCGCCTGTTCTGTGATAGCTTCTGCCAATGCATCGGCGATGCTCTCTTGGGCCACCACCACGGGCAGAGCCATGCAGCGCTCCCCCGCGCAGCCGAAGGCCGCGTTGATAATCCCCGCCGCCGTGCGGGCGATGGGGGCGTCCTCCAGCACCAGGGCGTGGTTTTTGGCCTCGCACAGGGCCTGCACGCGCTTGCCCGCCGCCGCCGCTGTCGAATAGATATGCAGCCCCACCTTGGTGCTCCCCACGAAGGTGATGCCCTTGACGTCCGGGTGCTTCAATATATCGTCGACTTCATTCCTGCTGCATGTGACGACGTTGAGCACGCCGTCGGGCAGGCCGGCCTCCTTATAGAGCGCGGCGAAGCGCAGGGCCGAACGCGGCGTGGGGCTGGCGGCCTTGATGACCATGGTGTTGCCGCAGGCGATGCAGATGGGCGCCATCCAGCCCATGGGGATCATCGCGGGGAAGTTGAAGGGCGCGATGCCCGCGAACACGCCCAGGGGCTCGCGGTAGAGCACGCTGTCGTAGCCCCGGGAGGCGTCCATCAGGCTTTCTCCCATCATCAGCGAGGGGGCGGCGATGGCCTGCTCCGTGCCCTCCTTGGCCTTGAGCACATCCCCCTGCGCCTCGTCCCAGACCTTTCCGTTTTCTTCCGCCACGAGGTAGGTCAGTTCGTCCATATGCCGGTCGATCAGGTCGCGCAGCTTATACAGCACCTGCGCGCGTTTAATCACGGGGGTGTCCCTCCACGCGGGCCAGGCAGCCTTGGCCGCCGCAACGGCCCCGGCCACTTCCTCCCTGGTGCAGCAGGGCACCTTGGCCACGACCTCCCCCGTGCTGGGGTTGAAGGCGTCGGTGTATTTCTCGGTTTGCGATTCGATGTATTCTCCGTTGATGAAGGGCTGCAATAATTCAGGCATGGCGGTGTTCCTTTCTAGATGCTGGACTTTAGATGTTAGGCTTTAGACCATTCCACCCAATGTCTAGCATCTAACATCTAATATCTGATATCTATCATAACACAGCCATGGGGGAAATGCAATAAAAATGTGTAGAGACGCACGGCAGTGCGTCTCCAACAAACATCTGTTTATTCGGGAGACGCACTGCCGTGCGTCTCTACACCCCTCACCCCTTCGCCCAAATCTCCTTCGCCCTGTTCAGCCCGCTTTCGATCAGCGCGCCCAGCAGTTCCACGTCGAAGCGCGCGCGCCACTGCGCGGGGATCAACCGCAGCAGCTGCGCCAGCACGGCGGATTTTTTGATCTCCCCCTGCCCCGCGCCGAACTCGATCTCCGCCTGCGTCACCAGGCCGTAGACAGAGCCGCCCAACAGCGCCCGCAGGGCCTCCTGCGTCTTGTCCCAGGCCGCCAGCTCGTCCTCCTGCGCCCCTAAGCGCTCGCGGCGCAGGCGCAGCAGCGTCGCCAGAACCCCCGCCGCGAACAGCAGGAACGCCGCCGCGTTCATCGCCAGGTTCACCCATTGGGTCACATCGTTTTTCATGCCGGATCTCCCCTTTTTGCAATTATATTTTTTGCCCGCACGCCGGGCAGAGCTTCGATTCCTTCTCCAGCCAAGAAAGCCTGCCCCAGCTGTCCCACGCCCGCTCTTTCAGGCGGGTCTCCACCACGCCGTGGCTGAAGCCCCGCGCCTCTATTACGCGCCCGTTGCCGATGTACACCCCCACGTGCGTGCCATCGATGAACACCAGCAGGCCGGGTTCCTCCGGCAGGGCGGCGATTTTGCCCTTTTCGCCGCACGCCGCCTTGAGCCCGGAAGCGCTTTTGTCGTACCGCGCCAAGTATTTCGGCTTGGAGGTTGGGGTTTCCATCATCCAGTAGCTCTTCACCAGCCCCGCGCAGTCAAACACGCGCGCGCCCGGTTTGCCGATCTGCGTTTTGCAGTTCGCCACCCGCGCCTGCGTGTAGTACGCCGGGTACTGCTTGCGCTTTTCCTCGAGCAGTTCGGAGGTGGGCGCCTGCCCGAACGTGCCGTACCAGTAGATCTGCCCCAGCTGCGCCCGCGCGTGTGCTGCCAGGCCCGCCGCCGTATACGCCATTTCGCTCCCTCCCTTTCTCACGCCCCCGGCCCGACCAGCGCCCACTTTCCTGCGATTTTCGCGTACAGGCCGGCCTTGTACTCGGTCTTTATTTGCGCCTGACAGGTGAACTCCAACAAATTATAAGTACCCTGGATGTTCGCGGCGTCAATCGTTCCCACATCCTCCGCCGTGCACGGGTCAAACTGTATCGGATTTCCGCTTACCATTTTGTTCCATCCGGTATTTATTTGAATGCCCGTCACCTGCGAGAACAGCCCGCCGTCATAGATGTAGTAGAAACCGGCCGCCACTTGTCCGGCGGGGGTAACGGTGAACACTACCCCTCCAAGCGCAGGTTCATTGTTTAACATCCATCGGTCCCCCGCGGCGTTGTAAATTGTCGCGGTATTCTGCGGCGGTTGCGGCAGTTGCTGCGGGCTGATGGTTTCGAGGGCGCGGATGGTTACGGGCGGGTCTTGGATGCCGTTAAGGCCCGCCGCGGGAATCCAGTCAATCACCGTGTACTGATTGTCCGCGATGGCCAGCGGGGTTCCGGCGCTTTCGATTTCGGCGAAGCTGGAGATGACGGTCACGCCGCCGCCCCCGCCGCCCTCCGGCGGATCGATCCACTCGGTGTCGCGGTCCGCGCCGCTGGCCT
>WQTL01000285.1 GCA_009786275.1 Bacillota bacterium
GTCGTTGCCCGCCAGGTCGTAGATGCCCTCTTCCGTGTAGAATTTCACCGCGAAGCCCCGGGGGTCGCGCACGGTGTCCGCCGAGCCCCGCCCGCCGATCACCGTGGAAAACCGCGCGAACACCTCGGTCTTTTTGTCTTTGGCGGATAGGAACCGCGCCCGGGTGTGCTTGGAAAGGTCGTAGTAGCTCACGAACTCGCCGAAGGCCCCTGCGCCCTTGGCGTGCACCACGCGCTCGGGGATGCGCTCACGGGCGAAGTGCGCGATCTTGTCGATGAACTGCACGTCCTCCAGCAGCGCGGGCCCGCCGCGCCCCACGGTGAGCAAATTGTCGTCGTCGCCGATGGGCCGCCCCAGGGAATCGGTCATTTGTATGTTTTTTTCGGGCTGCGTTGTCATAATCAACCACCTCCGGGCCATTGTATGCGCCCGGAGGGGAATTTAGGTATATGAATGTTTATATGCAGAGACGCACTGCCGTGCGTCTCTGCAGGGGAACCTATCCCCCCCCGAACACATGTATCATCTCCACCCGGTCCCCGGCGGCGATGGCGGCCCCCGCCCACGCCTCCTCCTCCACAATGGCCCCGTTGAGCTTCACGATGATGAAGCTGAACCCGAACCGGTTCTCCGCCATCAGCGCGCTCACGGTCAGGCCCTTGCGCCAGGGGTATTTGCGGTGATTCAGTTCAATCGTGTGTTTCATCCGGCCAATACCCTTCCTCTTCCAGATAGGGGCGCACAACCTCCACCAGCTCCGGCAAATCCATCCCAATCTCCCTGAGCTTCTCCAGCTTGGGGATGCCGTTGGGCGTCCAGCCCCGCCGCGCGTAGACGGTGTCCACCAGCTGCCAGTACCGCGCCCAGCGGTAGTTCATGAGAATCTCAATTCTCTCCTCGGCGCTCTTCCCCGCCGGGTCTATGCCGACATGTTCTCTCAGCTGCCTGTCGTAGCGCTCCTCCCGGGAGAGATACTCCCCGACGGTGATCGGCCCCAGGGAGCGGGCGGGCGGGGTGTCGTGCCTGCGTTGCCCGCTGCCCATGCGCAGGATGAACACCCGCTGGAAGGTATACACGCGCTCGCTCTGCCGCACGATGGAGGCCTCGGTGTGCCGCTCCCCCAGTACGCCCTCGTAGATATCGATGTAGTTCTGTATATGCCCGGGAATCTTCTGCGGTTCCGCGCTGTACCTGTTGTCCGGCGGCGCGATGTCGATCCAGGGCAGCTTGCACAGCCCCAGCAGGCTGAACCAGGTGCGGAACATGGGGAAAAAGTGCAGGGCCTCGGCCTTGTCCTCCATGGTGGGAATCTGGTTGTTCACCATGTCCATGAAGATCAGCCAGGCCTCGTCGTGCTGCGGGCCCTTGTTGCACAGGGCGTAGCCCGCCTGCTGCGCAAGGGATTCCTTCATCATATATTCGGAGTACTCCAGGCCCTTGTTCTCCATGCCGAAGTCTTCCATGTCCTTGATCTGCTGCGGGGTCAAATGGAAGCGCTCGGCGAAGATGCGCTTCATCTGGCGTATCCCTTTCCCCACGACCATGCCGAAGCCGCGCCCTTGCGCCATCTGGTGCATCAGCTCCAGGACGGCCTCGCCGTTGCCCCAGCGCAGGTCCAGGCCTCCGGTGTCCTCCAGATTGTAAAAGCCGCGCTCATAGCACTCCATGGCGAAGGCCGTCATGGTGCCCATGGAGATCGTGTCCAGGCCGTAGGTGTCGCAGTAGAAATTGCCCTCCAGAATCCAGTGGGGGTCGAAGCAGCCCACGTTGGAGCCCAGCGCGGCGGCGTTCTCGTATTCCGGGCCGTCCACGCAGACCCTGCTGCCCTTGTAGGGCCCGGTGCGCAGCGCGAAGCCGTCCACCGCCTTGGCGCAGCTCAGCGAGCAGCCGAACCAGCAGCCGTCCGGCACGTTTTGGGTGACGTATTTCTCGATAAACACCCGCGCGGATATCTTCGCCGTGTCCGGGTGGCTGCCGTACTGGAAATTATGCACCGGCAGCAGGTCGTATTGGTCCATCACGTCGATGATATTCGCCGTGCCGATCTTGCGCATATTGTTCTGCAAATGGTCGTTCTGCGCGATCTCCTTGTGCATGCGCACCCCCGCGGCGTTGAGCAGGCTCTTGTTCGCCGGGTGGTTCAGGTCCCCGTGCACCCCCCGGTAGCGCAGCGCCACGGCCTTGATTTTCTTGTGCCGGAACACCGTGCCGACGCCGCCGCGCCCGGCCTGCTTCAGGCGCACGCAGCCCCGCCGCTTGTCCCAGAAGGAGAAGTTCAGCATGCCGATCAGCGCGTGTTCGGCGGCCCGCCCGCTGGAGACAATCGAAATATTCTGCTTGTCCTCCGGCGTCTCCGCGTAGCGCTCATACAGCTGCTCGCAGAGGATGTGGCTGTCCACGGCCTCCTCGGGCGCGGTCTCGATTGTGACCGTATGCGCGTTGCCGTCGATGAAAATAATGATCTCTTCCTCGGCCTGGCCCTGCAATTCCAGGATATCGAATCCCGCGAATTTGAGGAAAGGCCCGAAGTGCCCGCCCACGTTGCTGTCGATGGGCAAATTCGTGAGGGCCGAAACGCAGCACACCAGGGATTTCCCCGCCCCCGGGTATTGCGTGATGCCGGCAAGTGGCCCGGGGGAAATGACGATGTCGTTCTCGGGGGCGTCCCAGCGGGTATCGGGCCGCACGGCCTTCCACAGGTGGTACAGGTCGAAGCCCTTGCCGCCGACGAATTTCTCCTTCATGAACGGCGTGACCGCTTTTTCGCCGATGACGGTGCCGCGCGAGCCGTTCAGCCTGTGGGTGAGGGGGCCCTGCGCGCCGGTGTCGTAATCCCCGCCCACGCCGATATACAAGCTGCGGTTGTTGTAGCCTCGCTCTATGCTGCTCTCCTCATAGGTGTATGTTGCCAGGACCTCGTGCTTCGCCTCCAAGAATTCAACCCTCCACTATGTTCAGCGCCCCGGCGGGGCAGGCCTTCGCGCACAGGCCGCAGGCGACGCATTTGAACGGCACGGGCAAGTCGTCGTGATAGCGCATGAACCCGCGTTCGCACTCGCCCACGCAGACCAGGCAGCCCACGCAGTTTTTCCTGTCCAGGCGTACAATGCCGTTCGTGGCCCGGTTCAGCGCCATGCGGGAGCACATATTCATGCAGGCGCCGCATTGGTCGCAGGCGGCGATGGCGTATCCGCCCTGCCCGTCGGCGCTGACGCGTATGGCGCTCTTCTCCCCGTCCTCCGCTTTGTGCCAGGCCTTGGAGCACACCTTTTCGCAGGTCCCGCAGCCCGTGCACCGGGAGGCGTCGGCTGACAGCTTTTTCAAAACGAAACCTCCCGCTCTTTCCTGAGATAATGCTTGACTGCGGCAGAGTCAAAGTGTATTATAATACATAAGCGGGCGTTCGTCAAGACCCAAGTTCGCGCAGGAAGGCCGCAACCATGGATTTGGACACCACCGCGCGGGAAATGTATTCCCGCCAAATCATGATGAAGGAAATCGGCGAGGCCGGGCAGCGCAGGCTCGCGGCGGCCTCGGTGTTCGTGGCGGGCTGCGGCGGGCTGGGCTCGCCGGTGCTGTATTACCTCGCCGCCATGGGCATAGGGCATCTGGGGCTGTGCGACGGCGACACGGTCTCGCTCTCCAACCTGAACCGCCAGTTCCTCTACACCGTGGAGGACTTGGGGAAACCGAAGGCCGTGACCGCCCAAAAGCGCCTGCAGGCCCTGAACCCCCGGCTCCAAATCACGGTCTATGACCGCTTCCTGGACGAGGCGCTGGCCGCGGCGGCCCTGCCCGCCTACGACATCGCGGTGGACTGCCTGGACAACTACGAGGGCCGGTTTGTCCTGAACGACGCCTGCGTCGCGGCGGGCAAAGCCTTCGTCCACGCCGGCATTGGGGAGTTCTACGGGCAGATGATGACGGTGACGCCCGGCGCGGGGCCCTGCCTGCGCTGCCTGTTCCCCCATGGGCGGGGCAAAAAGGAGCAGGCGGAGCAGATCGGCGCCGTCGGCGCGACGGCGGGCGTTTTGGGCGCCATGCAAGCCACGGAGGTGCTCAAATATCTGCTTGGCCTGCCCGTGTGCAACGACGGCCTGGCGGTCTACGACGGCCTGGAGATGCGCCTGGAAAAAATCACCCTCGCCGCCTCGCCGTCGTGCGTATGCGCCCGATGACCCATGGACTGCAAAAAGAATCCCTCCCGGCAAACTGCTGTTTGCCGGGAGGTTTTTTTTACGACATGGCGAACAACTGCCCGCCGGTTTTTTACAACGCGCTTGGCTTACGGATAACTCGCGGATTTGATTTGGCCGTAGTAATAGTCGCCGCTGTCCGTTTTTACATAGGCCCGATAATACCAGATCCCGTTGGATAAACCGGTGGCCCAGAGGGTGAAGGGGGATCCGGCAGGACCCATCGCCTTCTGTACATTCAGGTTCATGGCGGAATCCTTGGAGTACAAAACGCCTGTCTCCACAACCGAGCCCGGAATGTTCAGGTAGCTGTTGTTTTGCACTTGAGACACAAAGTTGCCGGAGGATACCCAGTTCCCGGTGTTCACCGTGATCAGCGGAGCCAAGGTGGTCGGCTCGGTTGTCGGAGGCTCGGTTGTCGGAGGCTCGGTCGTCGGAGGCTCGGTCGTCGGAGGCTCAGTCGTCGGAGGCTCGGTCGTCGGAGGCTCGGGCGGCACGTATTTGCCCGCGCCGCGCATCAGGACGGGCTCGTA
>WQTL01000286.1 GCA_009786275.1 Bacillota bacterium
CCCGCCAGGCGCTGGAGTTTCCGCTCCCCGGCGAGCCGCCCGTCGGCCAGGCCGCGCAGGGGCACGGCGGGGATTTTGTCGTAGCCGTAGAAGCGCGCGACCTCCTCGGCGATGTCTGCCATGGTTTCCAGGTCGCCGCGCCAGCCGGGTACCCGTATCGTGTTATCCTCGATTTCGCAGCCGATGCGCTCCAAAATGGCGGCCTGCGCCCCGGCGGGGCAGTCGATGCCGATGAAGCGATTGACATATTCCCAGTCGAAGGGGATGGTGCGCAGCGGCTTCGGGCTTGGGAACACGTCCACGATGCCGCCCACGACGTCCCCGGCGTCGAGCTCCTGCACGAGCTGCAACGCGCGCTTGAGCACCCTCGCGCAGCCCGCGGGGTCGAGCTCCTTTTCGAAGCGGGCGGAGGATTCCGTGCGCAGCCCCAGGCGTTTCGCCGCGGAGCGCACCTGCGTCCCCCGGAAGCAGGCGGACTCGAACACGATGGTGCGCGTGTCGTCCATGATACCGCTGTATTCGCCGCCCATCACCCCGGCCACGGCCACGGGCTTGCGCGCGTCGGCGATGACGAGCATGTCGGGCTCCAGCCTGCGCTCGATGCCGTCCAGGGTGGTGATGGACTCCCCCGCCCCGGCCGTGCGGACGATGACCTGGCTGCCCTCCAGATAGCGCAGATCGAAGGCGTGCATGGGCTGGCCGTGCTCCAGCATGACGTAGTTCGTGATGTCCACGATGTTGTTGATGGCCCGCACGCCGCTTGCCCGCAGGCGCTCGCGCATCCACCGGGGCGAGGGCGCGACCCGCACATTTTCGACGACCGCCCCGGCATAGCGATAGCACAGCTCCGGCGCGTCAATGCGCACTTTGAGCATATCATTGACATTGCCCTGACAGGGTTTAAGATCTAATGTCTTAGGTCTGAAGTCTACCCCGAAGGTGGCCGCCGCCTCCCTGGCCAGGCCCAGCACGCTCAGGCAGTCGGGGCGGTTGGAGGTGATCTCGAACTCGGTGACCACGTCGTCCAGGCCGATGGCCGTCTGGATGTCCAGGCCGGGCGTGCGCTCGCAGTCCTCGCCCAGGAGGAAGATGCCGTCCTCGGCGGCGTAGGGGAAGTCGTGGACGCTCAGGCCGACCTCGTCAATGCCGCAGAGCATGCCCTGGCTGACCACGCCGCGCATCTTGCTCTTCTTGATCTTTTTGCCCCCGGCGATGACGGAGTTGTCCTTCGCCACGGGCACGCAGCTGCCGGCGGTGACGTTCTGCGCCCCGGTGACGATCTGCACGGTCTCGCCGCCGCAGTCCACCCGGCACACCCACAGGTGGTCCGAATCCGGGTGGCGCGTAATCTCCGTCACCAGGCCCACCACGATGTTCTCGAGCCCCTCATCCGCGCGTGCAAAACCCTCGACCTTCGAGCCGCTCATGGTCATGGCGTCGGCGAAGGCCTTGTCGCTCACGCCGCAGTGGACATAGTCGTTCAACCATTTTTTGGATAATTTCATTGTCTTTCCCTCCCCTCAAAACTGACCTAAGAATCTCAGGTCGTTCTCAAACAGCAGGCGGATATCGTCGATGCGGAAGCGCGCCAGGGTCAGGCGGTCGAGCCCCACGCCGAAGGCGAAGCCGCTGTATTTCTCCGGGTCGATGCCGCCGTTGCGCAGCACGTTGGGGTGCACCATCCCCGCGCCCAGGATTTCCACCCAGCCCTCGCCCTTGCAGAAGGGGCAGCCCGCGCCGCCGCAGCGGAAGCAGGAGACGTCCACCTCGGCGCTGGGCTCGGTGAAGGGGAAGTAGTGCGGGCGGAAGCGCGTGCGCGTGCTCTCGCCGAACAGGCCCTTGGCCAGCTGGTCCAGGGTGGCCTTCAGGTGCCCCATGGTGACGCCCTCGTCCACCACCAGGCCCTCGATCTGGTGGAACAGCGGCGAGTGCGTGGCGTCGGGGGTGTCTTGGCGGTAGACACGCCCGGGGGCGATGATGCGGATGGGCGGCTTGTGCCGCTCCATATAGCGCACCTGCACGGGCGAGGTCGCCGTGCGCAGCACCAGGCCTTCCGTGGTGTAGAAGGTGTCCTGCTCGTCCCGCGCGCTGTGGCCCTCGGGGATGTTCAGCGCGGTGAAGTTGTAGTACTCGTTCTCCACCTCGGGCCCCGTGGCCACCGAAAAGCCCATGCCCAGGAAGATTTCCTTGACTTCGTCCAGCACGATGGTCAGCGGGTGCTTATGCCCCAGCGGGCGCGCCGTGCCGGGCATGGTGATGTCCAGGGTTTCACGCCCCAGGCGTGCCGCGACCTCTTCGGCCTTCAGCTGCTCGCCGCGCTCCTGGAGCATCGCCTCAAGGGAGCCGCGCAGCTCGTTGGCCAGCTGGCCGATGACGGGGCGTTCCTCGGCGCTGAGCCCGCCCATCTGCTTGAGGATGGCGGTCAGCGCCCCCTTTTTGCCGAGATAGGCCACGCGTACGGCGTCCAGGGCGGCTGTGTCCGCGGCCTCACTGATGCGCGCGGCGGCCTGCGGGCGCAGGGCTTCGAGTTGGTCTTTCATGGAATCAGTCCTTTCTGCACAATAAAAAGCCCGCAGCGGTTACACTGCGGGTGCCAAGCACGGTTCAAAAGCCCCTTGCAGCGTCACCTCACAGCGCCCTGCCCAAAAAAGGCAGAGCCGCTAAACATGAACTGCATCACGGGGGCGGAGCGCATAACGATTACCTCGAAGATTGGTTTTTATATAGTATATACAGGCGGAGGGGGTTTGTCAAGGGTTTTTTCTAAAAGAGGTCGCTGTGCGTGCCGGTGCGGGCAAGGACAAGAACCAAATCATTCCCTTCAACGCGATAGATCAGCAACCAATCCGGCTCGAGGTGGCATTCATGGTGTCCACTCCACCTGCCAAGCAAAATATGATCGCGGAATTTCGGGGGCAGTTCTTTCCCCGCCGCAAGCACTCGGATACAGTCATCCAAAAGGTCGATGTCCTGTCCGCGTTTCATTGCGGATTTGTAGTCCTTTTTAAACTGGGTTGTCCATACGATGTTTCGGCTCATGCTTTCAACTCCCGCAAAGCTGCTTCCACATCGGTGTAACGCCTGACGGTCGGGTCGCTGCCAATGCGTTCCGCCTCCAACATTGCCTCTACTGTCGTAGCGTTGGGCATGCGCACCTCAAACGGGAGGCCCTGGCGGTACAATGCCTGGGCAAGGAACATGTTGAGCGCGACGGACATATTGAGCCCCAGGCTCTGGAACAATTCCTCTGCCTGACGTTTTATTTCCCTGTCCAGCCGTAAGCTGATGGTTGTGGTTGCGGTTCGTTCCATAAAAATCCCTCCTGCTGTTAGTATATGTATTGTAACACAAAGCACATACAAAGTCAACAGGAAATCTCTAAAACAACCCCGTAATCACCCCGTCCTCCCCGATATCCATCCTGCAAGCCGCCGGCTCCCTGGGCAAACCGGGCATGGTCATGATGTCCCCCGTGAGGGCGACCACGAAGCCCGCCCCCGCGCTGACATAGACGTCCCGCACAGTGACGGTGAAGCCGGACGGGCTGCCCAGCTTCGCCGGGTCGTCGGAGAGGGAATACTGGGTCTTCGCCACGCAGACGGGCAGGCCGCCATAGCCCAAGGCCTCGAGGCGCTCAATGGCTTTTTCTGCCTGGGAGGTAAGCTGCACGCCCTGCGCATGATAAATTTTCGTCGCGACGGCGTGCAATTTTTCTTTGATGGAACAATCCAGGGGATACATGAACCGGAAATCGCCGGGCTGCTCGCAGGCCTCGCAGACCAGCTGCGCGAGAGCCTCGCCGCCCGCGCCGCCCTTGGCGAAAACCTCCGTGAGGGCCACGGGCACGCCCAGCGCGGCGCACTCCTCGTGGATAATCGCCAGCTCGGCCTGTGTGTCAGTCATGAAGCGGTTCATCGCGACGACCACCGGCAGGCCGTAGCCGCGCATGTTCTCCACGTGGGCGCGCAGGTTCACGATGCCCGCCCGCAAGGCGCCGAGGTTTTCCCGGGCAAGCTCGGCCCTCGCCGCGCCGCCGTTGTATTTCAGCGCCCGCACCGTGGCCACCACCGCCACGCAGGAGGGCGTCAGGCCCGCCGCGCGGCACTTGATGTCCAGAAACTTCTCCGCGCCGAGGTCCGAGCCGAAGCCCGCCTCGGTGATCGTGTAATCCGCGAGCTTCAGCGCGAGCTTCGTGGCCCGCACGGAGTTGCAGCCGTGGGCGATGTTCGCGAAGGGGCCGCCGTGCATCAGGGCGGGCGTATTCTCCAGGGTCTGCACCAGGTTGGGGTTGACGGCGTCCTTGAGCAGCAGCGTCATCGCGCCGCAGACGCCCAAATCGCGGGCGTAGACGGGCTTGTTGTCATAGGTGAAGGCCACGAGAATTTTTTCCAACCGGGTGCGTAAGTCTTCCCTGTCGGCGGCAAGGCAGAGGATCGCCATGACCTCGCTTGCGACTGTAATCTGGAAATGGTCCTCCCGGGGCACGCCGTTGATCTTGCCGCCCAGCCCGACGTTGATGTTGCGCAGGGCGCGGTCGTTCATGTCCATGCAGCGCTTGAGCAGCACCTGCCGGGGGTCGATCCCTAAGGGATTGCCCTGCTGCAGGCTGTTATCCAAGGCCGCGCAGAGCAGGTTGTTGGCCGCCGTGATGGCGTGCATGTCCCCGGTGAAGTGCAGGTTGATGTCCTCCATGGGCACCACCTGGGCGTAGCCGCCCCCCGCCGCGCCGCCC
>WQTL01000287.1 GCA_009786275.1 Bacillota bacterium
CCACGTTTATTCCAAAAATGCAAGTGTTTTCTTTGCTGCAATTTCAATATATTATATTATTTTTTTTGCGGTTGGCTCAGTCAAAATGCCAAATTGCGGCCGGGCGTGCCGCAGGCGCGCTGAAAAGCGCCGAAACCGCTTGTATTCGGCGGGCCCGCGTGCTATAATGGGGGCACAAAAGGAGGGAATCGCCCATGGTCAACCGCAGCAGCGTCCCCACGGCAAAGCAGCTGGAATTCCTCTCGTGGGAATTCGGCGTGTTCTTCCACTTCGGCATCCGCTCGTTCTATCCCGGCCACGAGGACTGGGACGGCAAACCCATGCCGCCTTCCGGCTTCAATCCCCCGGCGCTCGATTGCGAACAGTGGTGCCGCACGGCGGCGCGGGCGGGCGCGCGCTACGCCATCCTGACCGCCAAGCACCACGACGGCTTCGCCAACTGGCCCTCGGCCTACACGGACTACTCCGTCGCCCGCGCGCCTTGGCGGAATGGCAAGGGCGACGTCGTGCGCGAGTTCACCCGGGCCTGCCGCAAATACGGCCTCAAGGTGGGGCTGTACTATTCCCCGGCGGACCGCGTATTCATGGCGAGCCAATTCACCGGCGAGGAATATGACGAGCGCTTCATCGGGCAGCTCGGCGAGCTGCTGCAAAACTACGGCAAGATCGACTACCTCTGGTTCGACGGCTGCGGCTCCGGGGGCCACAAGCACGATACCGAACGCATCATGGGCGCGATACGCGCCATGCAGCCGGAGATCATCACCTTCCACATGTGGGACCCAGACACCGTCTGGGTGGGCAACGAGGAGGGCTACGCGCCCTTCGACAACCCCCTGCGCCGCACGAAAGAGGAATACGACCGGGTCTACCAGCCAAACGACGGCCCCATCGACCGCGACAACCGCCTGCTCCCCGCCGAGTGCGATTTCCGCATGCGCGAGCGCACCTGGTTCCTCTGCCAGGACGACGCCGACACCGTGAAGAGCGTCGACGAGCTGATGGGCGTCTACGACTGCTCCGTGGGGCGCGGCGCGAATTTCCTCATCAACGTGGGCCCGGATGCCGCGGGCCGCCTTCCCGCGCCGGACGCCGCGCGCCTGCTGGAATTCGGCGAGGCCCTGCGCCGCCGTTTCGCTTCGCCTCTCGCGGCCTTCGAGGCCCTGGAGGAGGGCGAGGACCATACGATCCCCCTGCCCCTGCCCGGCAAAACCCCGGTGAACTGCGTGGTGCTGGAGGAGGACCTCCTCCAAGGCCAGCGCGTGCGCGAGTTCGCCGTGCACGTGCAGGCGGCCCAGGCACGGGTGCAGGTATACTGGGGCAAGACCATCGGCCGCAAGGCCATCTGCAATTTCCCCACCGTGCGGGGCGGCCGCGTGACCGTGGAAATTCTGCGCGCCGACGGCCCGGCGAGGCTCAAGGCGGCGAAGGTGTATTACACCAACGCATGTGTGTAGAGACGCACGGCAGTGCGTCTCCAAAAATAGCTTTCTGGTCCCACAGCTCGTCGCGGATCATCCGCTCGGCCTCCCAGGTGGTCTTGCCCCACATGTGCCGGGCGCTCTTGATCTGCACCGCGCCGTCGTCGATGAACAAATACACCGCGCGAAGGCCTCGTCGAACTCGGCGGCCTTGCGGCGGCCCGTCTTCAGGTCGACATAAAGAATCTTGCCGTGTACGCATGCAACCGACCTCACCTGCCAATCGTGTATGTTTTCATAAAAATAAGCCGGCCGAAGGCCAGCTATCAAGCGGCCTCCCCACCCTGGAGCCGAAAAACTCGCACGGCTTGCGCCGCCGACCGGGGATAACATATTCAGTTCGTCTCCCTTATCCCCCCCGGGGAAAAGCGGAAACAGCGCCACGGTATCCCCGGGCCGCAAAACGGACGTGCCCGCGTCCCCGTGCTTTACGATGGACCCGTTCACCGCCACGGAGAGGTCCTCCCGTATGTTCTCCCCGCCCACGGCCAAAATCTCGCCCCGGAAGCCATCCCCGTATACGCCGGCAAGTGTCTGCGGCAGCCGGTATACGGTTGTGCCCGGGGCAAGCGCGATCTCTTCCTGCGGTTTGCGGGCCGCGTCCCGGATGGAACCGAAATACTGGACGACCATGCACCCATCCTCCCGCAATTAATCCGAATTTAATTTAATTATATCAAATTCCGCGGCCCGTGAGAATAAAGATGGCATAAAGATTTTGATGCATTGTGTAAACATCTTATAAATTTTTTACCTGACCAGCGCAAGGATCTCCGCCTTCGGGATCACGCCCACCGAGCGCCTTGCCTCCCTGCCGCCCTTGACCACCACCAGGGTGGGGATGCTCATGATGCCGAATTTGACCGCCAGCTCCGGTTCCTGGTCGATGTTGACCTTGACGACCTTCACCTGCGGCATTTCGCCCGCCACCTGGTCCACCACGGGGGAGAGCATGCGGCAGGGGCCGCACCAGGGGGCCCAGAAGTCCAGCAGAACCGTCTGTTTGGAATCGAGCACCTCGGATTGCAGGTTGTCTTTCGTGATTGTGAGCACGGACATGTTGTTTCCCTCCTGAAAATTGTTGTTACGCATAGTATACCACGTTCCGCCCCGCGCCGCAAGGGAAAATTCGCTTGCAAGGCCGGCCGCGCCGTGGTATAATACATATATATAATTAAAGAAAGAGGATCCAACACACGAAGGAGGCAACTATCATGGAAACCATTTCCCTCAACGGCGCGTGGGAGCTCTTCGGCTTCCCGCAAAAAGGCAACCACTGGGAGCGCATTCAGCACCTGGACGAGCACACACCCGTCGCCGCGCGGGTGCCCGGCGTGGCCCAACTGGATTGGCTTGGCACGACCCCGGAGGAGATTTATTTCGGGCAGAACATCAGCCAGCTGCGCAAATACGAGGGCTGGGATTGGTGCTATCGCAAGCGCTTCCGGGCACGCGCGGCGGCCAACGGGGAAAGGATTTTTCTCTGCCTTGACGGCGTGGATTGCTGTGCGAATATCTACCTCAACGGCGAGCGCTGGGACGACTGCGGCAACGCGCTGATCCCCTATGAAGAGGACATAACGGACGAACTCGCCGAGGGCGAAAACGAGCTTGCCATCTACATCAAGTCGCCCATCGCGGCGGTCAGGCATGAGAACTACGGCCCCATGCTGGGCGCGCACGCGGTGGGCATGGAATCCCTGTACGTCCGCCGCCCGCCCTCGTCCTACGGCTGGGACATCCTCTGCCGGGCCGTCACCGCGGGGCTTTGGCGCGGCGTGCGGCTGGAATACCGGCCCGCCGCGCGCTTCACCCAGAGCTACATCTATACGCACCTGCTGCGCGAAACCCAAGCCGAAATGCGGCTCTTCTTCGAATTTGAGGCCGAGCTGCCCGACTATGAAAATCTCAGCATGCGCATCGAGGGCCGCTGCGGCGAGGCCTCCTTCGATATCACCAGGCCGCTCTACTGGTTCAACGCGGGCACGGTCAACTTCAACATCGAAAACCCGAAGCTCTGGTGGCCGGCCGGTTACGGCGAGCAGAACCTCTACGAGGTCACCATCACCCTGCTGAAGGACGGCGCGCCGGTCTGCGATAAGCGCGACCGTTTCGGCGTGCGCACCGTAGAGCTGCGGCGCACGGACATCACCACGCCCGAAAACCCCGGCGAGTTCGTGTTCCTGGTCAATGGCGTAAAGATCTTCTGCAAGGGCTCCAACTGGGTGCCCCTGGACGCCCTGCACCGGGAGGACGCCGCGCGCTACGAACCCGCCCTGGAGATGTTCCGGGACACCCGCTGCAATATGCTGCGCTGCTGGGGCGGCAACGTCTACGAGGACAATCTTTTCTACGAATTATGCGATACGTACGGCATCCTCGTCTGGCAGGATTTCAGCATGGCCTGCGCGCTCTACCCCCAGGATTCGCAGTTCCGGTACGCCATCGAGGAGGAGGCCGAGGCGATCATCCGCAAGCTGCGGCAGCACCCCTGCCTGGCCCTGTGGAGCGGCGACAACGAGTGCGACTCCCACTGGCGCGGCAAGGGCCTCGACCCCAACGACAACGCGCTGACCCGCAAGGTCCTGCCCGAGGCCGTGGCCCGCTGCGACCCCGCGCGGCCCTACCTGCCCAGCTCCCCCTACGAGAGCCCGGAAGTCATAAAAAAAGGCCTGCTCGACTGCATGCCCGAGAGCCACCTTTGGGGCCCGCGCGACTACTTCAAGTCGGACTTCTACACGGGCGCCAAATGCCATTTCGTCAGCGAGATCGGCTACCACGGCTGCCCGAACAGAAGCTCCATCGAAAAATTTATTCCCCAGGATAAGCTCTGGCCCTGGCAGGACGAGGTCAACCCGGACTGGCTGCTCCATTGCAGCTGCCCCACCGGCAAGCCCGGCGGGCCCTACAGCGGCCGCAACCACCTGATGAACAACCAGGCGGCGCAGTTCTTCGGGGCGTTCCCGCAGAACCTGGACGATCTTGTCCTGCTTTCGCAGATCACCCAGGCGGAGGCCAAGAAATTCTTCATCGAAAGCGCCCGGGCCGGCAGGTGGTACAAGACCGGCGTGCTCTGGTGGAATATGCTCGACGGCTGGCCGCAGTTTTCCGACGCCGTGGTGGACTGGTATTTCGGCAAAAAGCTGGCATACCATTATATCAAGCGCTCCCAGGCGCACCTTTGCCTGCTCCTCGCCGAGCCGCAGGGCTGGCAGCTGCGGCTGCTGGCCTGCAACGATACGCTGCAAGCCCGGCAGGGC
>WQTL01000288.1 GCA_009786275.1 Bacillota bacterium
CGCGGGATTGAGGTGGCTGTATGCAAGGTCGCTGACATGAAAGAAGAAACCTACGCTGCCGTGCAAGCTTTTTCCGGCGCCGGGGCCGATTTCACGAACCTGACCAACGCGAAGAACATCGCCCTGGCGGCCGCCCTGGACGCCTACGCCAGCGCCGCCCAATATACGCGCGCATCAAAAGTCACGGACATCAATGGCAATGCGGTCTTCACCGGCTTAACAGCAGGGCTGTACCTGGTGGCACAGGTGAACGGCGGGAGCAGCGAATATATCATCAACCCCTACCTGATTTCGGTCCTCCACGATGCGGTGACCTACCCAAAATCCGTGCCGGTCAGGCACAGCGCCGAGACTATACTGAAGCCTCCGGGAACCGTTGAGGAGCCCGTCATCCCCGGCGAACTGGATTCCTCCACGCCAGGCAAGTCCGGCCAGCCCAAAACCGAGGATACCAGCGACATGCTGTTGTGGATCGCATTGATGACCTTTTGTTTTATTGGCTTGATTGTTGTGCTCGTGGTAATGAGAAAAAAACGCGGTTCCCGTGTTTACGAACACGGCCCGGGGGGGATAATGTGAAAAAACGAATATGTACCTTCCTGGCTCTTGTGTTCATAGGGGGCGGTGATATATGGCGGCTATCGGATTTGGCTGATACAAGCCGACTACAAAAAAGAAGTGCAACTGCATGATACTATTATGGAGCACAGGCCGCAAGAGGACGATCCTTCAATCCAGAACGTGATTGCCCTTCAGGCAAAGTACCCCGACGCGGTGGGCTGGCTGACCGTGCCGAAGACGAACATCGACTACCGTTCATCCAGGCGAAGGACAATGACTACTACCTGCGGCGCGACATCAACGGCAGCTACGCCCTGGCTGGAACACTGTTCCTGGACTGCCGCTGCGAGAAAGATTTCACCTCGCGCAACACCATCCTCTACGGGCACCACATGAAAAACAGCAACATGTTCGGCGCGCTGAAAGCCTTCGCGGACAGGGAGTTTTTCGATGTAACCAAGCACGGGTTTATCTATCTTCCAAATGAAACGCTGACCCTCGAGTTTTTCGCGTACCTGGTGATTGGCCCCACAGCGAAAAGCGAGATATATAACCCCTCGCCCAGTGGCAACTATGCGGAGTTCATAAAACAGAACGCGCGGCATTACAGAGATATTGCGCTGAAGGACAGCGACCGCGTCGTGACCTTATCCACCTGTGCCTATGAGTTCGACGGCGCGAGAATGGTGCTCCTGGCAAGGGTGACGTGACGCACGCAAAAACTTTCTCTTGCTTTCCGCTCGTGAATCATGTATAATAGACGCACGGAAAACAACAGCGGAGAGAAATCCATGAGCAACGGCCTGCAAGACTACGGCGCGTTCGTCAAAGAAATAAAAGAGCTCATTTACCGCCGCCAGTACGAGGCGCTGCGGCAGGTCAACGCCGAGTTGATCCAGCTTTATTGGGACATCGGCGCGAAAATCACTGACCGGCAGCAGGAGAAGGGCTGGGGCAAGTCTGTCGTAGATGTACTGGCAAAAGAGCTGCAAGCGGAATTCCCCGGCGTGCAGGGCTTTTCCGCCCGGAACCTGTGGCGTATGCGCAATTTTTATCTGGAATATTCAGGCGAGGCAATTCTGCCACCAATGGTGGCAGAAATCAGTTGGTCGAAGAATACGGTCATTTTAGAGAAGTGCAAAGACCCGCAGGAGCGCGAATTTTACATCCGAATGACCAAGCGCTTCGGCTGGACGAAGGATGTGCTGATTAACCACATCGAAAACCAGTCCTTTGAAAAATATCTGCTGAACCAAACCAACTTCGATGCCACCGTGCCCGAAAAATACCGCCTGCAAGCCAAGCTTGCCGTCAAGGACGACTACAATTTCGACTTCATCGAAATGGGCGAACAGCACGGCGAGGCCGAGCTGGAAGCCGGGCTGGTCAACAACATCCGGGCATTCCTCACGGAAATGGGCGGCGACTACGCCTTTATCGGCAATCAACACCACGTGGAGGTGGACGGCGAGGACTACTACATTGATCTCCTGCTGTTTCACCGGCGACTGCGCAGCTTGATCGCCATTGAATTGAAGGTCGGTGCGTTCAAGCCGGAGTACGCCGGGAAAATGCTGTTTTACCTAGCGGCCCTGGACGAGACCCTGAAGCTGGACGGCGAGAACCCGTCCATCGGCATTGTTATCTGTAGAAACAAAAAGCGCACCACGGTCGAGTACGCCCTGAAGCTTGCCAACGCACCCATCGGCGTGGCGACCTACAACAACCTGCCGGACAATTTCAAGTCCCTGTTGCCCTCGCCGGAGGAAATAGCGCAGCGGCTGGAGGTGCTGGACGACGATTTGCCATTGCTGGACAGCGGGGCGGAGGAATAGCCTGCAACCCTTGCGCGAATCCGCCGAATCGTTCAATCAGTTAAGCGAAACAAAGCCTTCCGCTTTTTTGTTTCAAAGCTGACGTGGGTTGCCAAAATGGTTTGTCAATCTAGATCCCGGAGCCAGAAACCCTTGCGTGTCAATGGTTTCTGGCTTTGAAAGGGCCAAAAAGTTGCCTCTTGCGGCGACGGATGCCAAATCCGAACAGGAGGGTTCCGAACCCTCTTAAAAAGACCTTCTCCTCCTGCTAAACATCCCCGCGATGCGTTATTCGCAATTCAATAAGTGCCTCACCGCCCGTAATTCTCGCCCGAGAGTTACGGGCTTTTTTCATTTCCCGGCGAAATTTTAAGAAAGGAATGCGACCATGAAAGTCTACAACTCCCTGGCCGATCTGGCAGGGCTCCCCCCTCCCCCCGCGCCGGAGCCGGAAAAGCCAGCGCCGCAGCACATATATCGAGGCCTTCTGCGGCAGTATGGAAATCCTGCTGTGCAAGGAACCCTGCGAGCGGGAAATCGCCAACGACTACAGCGGCGACGTGATGAACTTCCATCGACCCAGCGTCAACTTCCAGGAGGAGAACCACCTACAGCCGGACAAGCACAGCACCGCCCCCATTATACCCCGTGAAGAAAAATCAACCGCTTCCGACAAATTTTACCATGTGAAAGCGTAGCGCACATGCCAAGCCCGCCCCGCATACACTGAGAGCAGAACGGCCCTTATCGTCTTCGCGGCCGTTATGCTTTCACTGCGAAGGGGGCTAACATATGGGCGGCATGGCGGAGCAATGCTGCTTCCTGCGCACGAACACGGCGGAGGGCTGCGTCAGCCGCCTGCCGGCGCTGTGCCCGCCGGAGGAGGGCTGGCGCGTCCTGCTTTTGAAGAGCGGCCGCGGCGGCGCGGCGGAGGCCTTTCTGTCCGCACTGAACGATTTCGCCGAGGCCGAAGGCCGGCCCGCGCAGGCCTTCTGGGACGCCCCCGGCCGCGAGCGGCGCTGCGCCCTGCGCTTGCCCGCACAGAAGCTTTGTATTTTGGAGGCCGAGGCCCCCTACGCCCTGGAGGCCCGCCTGCCCGGCGCGGGGGAGGAGCTGCTCTCCCTGGACGCCTGCCGCGACAACGCCCTTTTACGCACCCGGCGGGAGGATTTACGCGCGCTGAATGGTGCGTGGCAGCGGGAACTCCTGCGCGCCGGGCGGTTCCTGCGGGCGGCCCGGGCCATGAAGAAGGATATGGCCTTCGTCGCCGGGGAGACCCTCGACCTCCCGAAAATCGAGCGCTGCGCCGCGCGCTTCGCGGCGCGCCGCTTCCCGCCGCCCGGCGGCCGCGTGGGCCGGGAGAGCCGCCGCTTTTTGACCGCCGTCACCGGGCAGGGCCTGCTGCTGCGCCGCAGCGGCCTGGAGGCCGCCTACAGCCGGTTCGTGGTCCTGGAGGACGACGCGGGCGCGGCCGCGCCGCTGCTGTGGAACCTGCTGCGCTCCTACGCCCTGGGCAACGGCCTGGACGTCGTCTCCTGCCCCTGCCTGCTGTCCCCCCACGGGGAGCCCGAGCACCTGCTGATCCCCGCCCTGGAGCTCTGCTGCGTCACGGCCAACCGCCGCCACCCCATCGATTTCGAGGGCGCGCAGCGCATGCAGGCCGCGCGCTTTTTCCGCAAGGAGGCCCTGCAGGAGCACCGCTGCCGCCTGCGCTTCTGCCGCCGCACCATGCGCGAGCTCCTGGGCGAGGCCTACCAGGCCCAGGCCGCCGCTGACATTTTACGGGCGCAGATCGACGAAATTTATGCCGAAGCTCTCCTTCCCGGGGCGGCGCGGGAGGCTGCGGCGTCGTTCTGGCGGACCTTAAGTTAAATAATGCCCAGAATGTTCTTGTCATTTTGCACAAGGAAGTTCCGTCAACTTTTGCCGGGTTCAGGCATGTCTATGAATTCGCGCCAAAGGCGTTGACGAACGCGAAATTCGTGCTATAATGGAGACAGAACATGATGGGAGGTTGAAAACATGTATTCCAAGGAAGTGACGGTGCAAAACCACGTGGGCCTGCACGCCCGCCCTGCGACCTTCTTCATTCAGAAGGCCAATGAATTCAAGTCCTCCATCTGGGTGGAGCGCGACGACCGCCGCGTGAACGCCAAGAGCCTGCTGGGGGTGCTTTCCCTGGGGATCGTGGGCGGCACGGACATCCGCATCCTGGCCGGCGGCGCGGACGAGGACGAGGCCGTGGAGGCGCTTGTGGCGCTGGTGAACTCCGGCTTCGCGGAGCAATGAGCAGGTTTTTTTAACCAAACAAGCGAACCCGCCGATGAGGCGGGGTTTTTGCAATCATGTAGAGACGCACGGCAGTGCGTCTCCAAACAAAAGCAAATTTCATTT
>WQTL01000289.1 GCA_009786275.1 Bacillota bacterium
GGCTACGACAAAATCCCCGCCGTGCCCCTGCGCGGCCTGGCCGACGGGCGGCTCGCCGGGGAGCGGAAACTCCAGCGCCTGGCGGGCGAAGCCCTGCGGGGCCTGGGCCTCAGCGAGATCGTGACCTATTCCTTCATCAGCCCCAAGGCATATGACAAGATCGCTTTGCCGGCGGATCATCCATTGCGCGAAAACGTCGTGCTCAGCAACCCACTGGGCGAGGACACCAGCGTCATGCGCAGCACCGCGCTGCCCTCCATGCTGGAAACCCTCGCGCGCAACTACAACAATCGCAATGAGAGCGCGGCGCTGTACGAGTTGGCGACGGTGTACATGCCGCGCGAGAACGATCTGCCGGAAGAGAAGCAAAAGATCATGCTCGGGCTTTACGGCCCCGGGGCGGACTTCTTTACGCTGAAGGGCATCGTGGAGGCGCTGCTGGCGCAGGCGGGGATATCCGGCTGGGATGTTGCCCCGGTCACGGACAACGAGGCCCTGCATCCCGGGCGCGCGGCAAGGTTCCTGGCTGACGGGAAGGACATCGCCCTGCTGGGCGAAATCTCCCCCGCCGTGCAGGAGAACTACGAGCTGGGCACGCGGGCCTATGTGGCCAGCATTGATTTCAATACACTGCTGGCCAAGCGTGAGCCGAACAGGCGATACAGGCAGCTGCCGCGCTACCCGGCCGTGACGCGCGACCTGGCGCTTGTGTGCGACGCGGCCACGCCCGTTCTCACGCTGCAAAAGGCGATAGAGGGCGCGTGCGGGAATTTGCTGGAAAACCTGAAGCTCTTCGACGTCTATACCGGCAGCCAGATCGCCCAGGGCAGCAAGAGCGTGGCGTTCAGCCTGCGCCTGCGCAGCGCGAAGGGTACACTTACCGACGAGGAGGCCGACGCGGCGGTCAAGCGCTGCGTGAAGGCCCTGGACAGGGTCGGGGCGAAGCTGCGGGGGTAAATGCGTAGAGACGCACGGCAGTGCGTCTCCGAATGAAAAATTATATGCTTGTTTGAGACGCACTTGCCGTGCGTCTCTGCTTTTTATTTCTTCTTGCTGTACTTCAGCACATACACCACGCGCATGACCGCCGCGTCAATCGTCCCGATGCGCTTGACCTTCTCGAACAGGTCCGCCGAGAGCGAAACCGCGCAGTTCTTGTCCGCCACGGTCTCCACCGCGCGGGCCTCGTCCACGCTTTTCCCAACGCACAGCGCGCCGTTGTCCTGGAGCAGCACGGCGCTGCGGCGCTTCAGGCCCTTTTGCACCTGCTTGACGCTCTCGGCCTTGTCGGCGGGGTCGAAGCGGCACAGGCGCAGGTCGAGCCCCGCGATCTGCGCGAAGTCGTCCAGGTAGGGCAGCAGCTTGCCGCCCGCCTTCGAGGCCCGCAGGACGTCCGGCTTCTGGCTGTGCACGATGGCGTTGACCTTTTTGTCCCCGCGGTAGATCGCGCGGTGCAGCTCCAGGGTCTCCGGGGCGAAGGGCACGTCGCCGAAGGGGATGCCCGTGGGCAGCGCGACGTCGACGGTCTTGCCCGGGGTGCCCTCGGGGGTCATGCAGAAGGCCTCGCCGCTGCGGAAGCTGGAGTAGGCCGCCAGCAGGGGGGCTTGGTTACGGGGGTGCAGCTCCTCGCGGCGCCGCGCGATGAGGTTGTGGATGCCGTCGAGGCTCTCGGCCACGTCCCCGGTGAAGGTGAGCAGCCGCGCCTTCAGGAAGGCAAGGCACACCTGCTCCAGGGCGTCGGCCACCTTGAAGGCCTCCTCGGCGTCGCCCCCCAGGCACAGCGCGCCGTGGTGCGCCATGAGCACCGCCCGGCTCCCGGGGTACGCCCGCAGAGCCGCCGTCACGCCCTTGAGCAGCTTGCCCGTGCCCGGCAGGCCGTAGGCGGCCACGGGGATGGTTTCGCCCACGATGTCGGCCCACCAGGTCACGGCCTCGCCCGCGATGGGCTTGCCCATCACCGCGGCGATGGAGGCGTTGTGCTGGTGCGTGTGGATGACGAAGCCCACGCCCGGCCGCAGCGCGTAGGCCTTCGCGTGGATGCCCTTCTCGCTGGAGGGCTTCACATTGCCCTCGTAGCTCAGGTCCTTGATCTTCACCTCCACGATGTCGTCGGGCGTCAGGCCCTCGTAGGCCTTGCCCGAGGGCGTGATGACGAAGGTCTCCATGTCCACGCGGGCGCTCACGTTGCCCCATGTGCGCGCGATGAGCCCGGTCTCTACCAGGCGCTTGCCCGCGGCGATGACTGCCAGTTTGGCCTCCAGGATGTCCATAATGTCCTCCCTATGTATGTAGTAGGTTATTGTGTAGGGGCGGCGTCCCGACGCCCCAAAGAAAAAGTATATTGTTTGGGCCCAGGGACGTCCGGAGGCCGTCCCCTACAGAGTGCGCAGCCCATCCAGCCTCTTCGCCCTCTCATACGCCCTCGCCAAAAATTCCGCCGGGGATATGTTCTCATACCCCAGGTTCATGACTTCCAGTGTAGTCGGCCCCTGATACCCGGTTTCGGCGATCCTGCGCATCTGATCAGGCCAATCAATTGTGCCGTCGAAGGGCAGCAGGTGCTCGCCGCGTTGGCCGTGGTTGTCGCTCAGATGCAGCGCCATGAGCCTATGCCCAAAGCGCGCGAACAAATCCAAATCGCGCGCCATGCGTGCATGATGTTGCCCGTTGTCGAAGCAGAACCCCAGGCGTTTCGAATCGAAGCGCTCCAGCAAAGCCGCCGTTTGTTCCATTTGGCTGCCCCGGCGCATATTTTCCAGAGCGAGGTTCACGTTGCTGCGCTCGGCATGCTCGATCAGGCGCGCAAAACGCAGCAGCCCGGATTCGCTTGTGGGCGGCGCTTCCCCATTGGAGGCATGCACTACCATGGTGGGGATTTCAAGCGCGGCGCAGTCGTCAACGCATTGCAGATAATACTCGAAAAGGGCCTGCCCTTCCTGCGTGTCCTCCCAGATGGCGTTGGCGTTTTCGTCGTTCGTGTGTATGTTTTCGACGTATAGCCCTTCCCGCCGGGCAAGCTCCGGCTGTTTGCGGTGATTCCCGCCGCCCGGCATGGTAGCCCACCACAGCAGCACGCCCTCGAAGCCGGCCCATTTGATCAGACGGAAGCCCTCGGCATGGGTGAGCTCCCTGTAGCCGAACCAGTTGAAGATACTAAGCATGGCGCAGCCCATCCAGCCTCTTCGCCCTCTCATACGCCCTCGCCAAAAATTCCGCCGGGGATATATTCTCATACCCCAGGTTCATGACTTCGAGGGTCGTCGGCCCTTGATAGCCGGTTTCGGCGATTTTGCGCATCTGATCAGGCCAATCGATTGTGCCGTCGAAGGGCAGCAGGTGGAGGTCGTCCGCGGCGTCGTTGTCGTGCAGGTGCAGGGCCATCAGGCGGTGGCCGAAGCGCGCGAGCATGTCCGCGTCCTCCTCCCGGGCGTTGTGGTGCCCGCTGTCCAGGCAGAAGCCGAAGCGCGGGGAGGCGATTTCCTCCAGCAGCCGCGAGGCGAGGATCAGCTGCGCCGGGCTGCGCTGGTTTTCCATGGCCACGTTGACGCCCTTTTGCTCCGCCCTGTCCACGATGCGCCGGAAGCGCTCGAAGCCCAGGCGCGTGTCGGCGGGCATGGGGATGCCGCGCTTGTGGGCATGCACAATCATGGTAGGGATTTCGTACTGCGCGCAGTCGTCCACGCACTGCAGATAGCAATCGAACACGGCCTGCCCAGCGGCATTGTCCTCCCAGATATGGTGCACCTGCTCGAAGGGCGTGTGCATGTTCTCGATCCACAGGCCTTCACGGCGGGCGAGCGCGGGCATGTCCCTGTAGTCCGCGCCGTCCCACCAGAGCAGCACGCCCTCGAAGCCCGCCTGTTTGATCAGGCGCAGTGCTTCGGCGCCGTCGATTTCCCTGTAGCCGAACCAGGTGAAGATGGAAAGCATAGGGAACACCTCGTTTTTTTACACACGCCGAATGATATTCGGCGCCTATAATGCCGGAATGCAAGGGGGCGAATGAGATTCGCCCGCCTTTCATCCATGCATGCAGAAAAAGCTTAATTGCCAAACGCCAGAATATCATTCCGGCCCCGCGATGGGTTCTTATAGGCGGCGAATATCATTCGCCGTGGGGTTAGATTATTCTCACCCTCCCGCCGGTATCCTCTCGCAGTTCTGAAACACCCGCTCGAACCCGTCCAGGGCCTCTTGGATAAGCTCGGGCGTATACGCCGCGTTGGTATACAGCCTGCTGCCCGCCAGGGTCACGATGCCCTCGGCCATGTAGGCCGCGCCCATGTGCTCCATCTCCTTTTTGCGCACGCTGGTGGCCTTCAGCACGCCGGGGATTCCCCAAGGCTTGCCCCAGTCGATGGCGTAGTGCATGGTGCCGGCGTTGTCCAGGTGGCAGATGCTGCCTTGGTTGAACACCACGAAGGGCAGGTTGTATTTCTCCACGAGCTTTTGCAGGCCCTTCGTGAGCAAATCGCCCATCTCGCCGGCGCGCTGGCAGGCGTTGGTGCGGTCGATCTCCTCCAGGGTGTAGTAGCCCGCCACGCAGCTGACGGGGGTGGCCGCCATGGTGCCGCCGATGAGGGCCTTCTTGATCTTCGCGCCCGAGCTGTCGAGCCCCGCGCCCAGGTGCTGCATGTACTGCTTTTTGCCGCCCACGCCGCCCGCGCCGGGGTAGCCGCCCGCGATGGCCTTGCCGAAGATGGTGATGTCGGGCGATACGCCGTAGTAGCCCTGCGCGCCCGCCATGCCGATGCGGAAGCCCGTGACCACCTC
>WQTL01000290.1 GCA_009786275.1 Bacillota bacterium
TCCCCTCCCCCCTGGGCTACCGCTACTATATCGACAACCTGCTGCCGCTGCGCGAGCTTCCCGCCGAGGAGCGCGCCCGCCTGGAATCCGAGCTGCGCGAACGCGCCCGCGAACCCGAACGCCTTTTGGAAAACGCGGGCAAGCTCCTGGCGCAGCTCACCGCGTGCACGGCGCTGTGCGTGCCCGCCGCGGGCGCGGAGGTGCGCGTCAAGCGTATCGAGATCGCGCCCCTGGGGCGCTACATGGCGATGCTGGCCCTGCTCACCACCGGCGGCGCGGTGAAGAGCAAAGTCGTGCGCACCCACACGGAGATCACCCCCGAGGCCCTCGAAGTCTTCGTGCGCCTGGTGAAGGAGGCCCTCGTCGGCGCGCCCCTGGATTTCTTTACGCAGGCGGGGTTGCAATCCCTGGCGGCGCGGGCGGGGACGCAGTTCCTGGCCATCGCGCCGCTGCTGGCGGGCATCGCGGAGCTGGCCGACGATTTACGCGCGGGGGAGATGCTGGTGGGCAAGCCCAAGCTCGCGCAGCACCCCCAGTGGGAGCACAGCGCGGAGACCCTCCTGCGGCACATGCGGCCCCAAGCCCCGCATACGCTGCAAGTGCTTTTGGGCGCGGAGGTGGCGCAGGCGCCGGCGCTGCGCGACGTCACCCTGGTGGTGGCCCCCTACGCCATCGGGCAGAGCCAGGGCGGCCTGCTGGGGATCATCGGCCCGCTGCGCATGGACTACGCGAAGGCCATCCCCGGGCTGCGCTTCATCGCGGCGCTCCTGGGCAACATGCTTTCGCAGATGGACGAATAAGTGAAACGGAGAACAGACATGGCCAAAGAAAAAGCCAAAGCTGATTTACCCGAAGAGGAGCTGCCCGGGGAGGCGCCCATCCTCGACCCCGTGGTGGAGGAGCTGAAGGCCTCGAAGGATCAGCTGCTGCGCCTGGCGGCGGAGTTCGACAACTTCAAGAAGCGCTCGCAGCGGGAGCAAAAAGAAAGCTATCTCAACGCGAAAGCTTCTGTTTTGAAGGCCTTTTTGCCGGTGCTGGATAACTTTGAACGCGCCGTGGCTGCCGATGCCGCCGGCGAGGACTACAGCAAAGGCGTGGAGATGATTCTCGCCCAGTTCGCGGGCGTGTTCGCCTCCGAGGGCGCGGAAAGCTACGGCGAGCCCGGGGAAGCCTTCGACCCCACCATCCACAACGCCGTCACCCACACCGAAAACCCCGATCTGCCCGAAAACGTCATCGCCGAGGTTTACACCCGCGGCTGCCGGCTGCGTGACAAGATCATCCGCGAGGCCGTGGTGGGGGTGGCGAACTGATGCCGCTGAAAAGCCTACAGGACTACTTCGATTTCCAGCGCTCCCCCTGGGGGGAGATGCAATACCGCCTGCAATGGGAACAGCTTGCTTTCGCCCAAGGCCTGCGTATATTGGACTTTGGCAGCGGCACGGGCAAAACGGCGGATCACCTCGCCGCGCTGGGCGACGTCACGGCTGTCGAGCCCTCGGCCGACATGCTGGCCCAGCGCCATTGCGAAAACGGCTACCGGCAGATCCACGGCGGCATAGACGACCTGCCCGACGAACCGTTCGATCTTGTCACCTGCCATAATGTGCTTGAATTCGTGGAGGACAGGGAACGCTATCTCGAAGAACTCGCGAAGCGGGTAAAACCCGGCGGGCGGCTGTCCATCGTCAAGCACAACCTGCCCGGCAGGGCTATGCGCCAGGCCGTGCTCCAGAACGACCCGGCGGGCGCGCTGGCGCTCCTGCGGGGCGAGATGCCCTCGAACCCCTTCGGCGCGATCCATGTCTACGATACCGGCGAGCTGGTCGCCTGGGCGGCCAACCACGGCTTCGCACTGGAAAAGCACTGCGGCATCCGCGCGTTCTACAGCCTGCGGGAGGACGACGACGGCTGGGACGACCCCGCTTGGGGCGAGGCGGCGCACGGCCTGGAGCAGGCCGCGGCGGAGCTGGAACCCTACCGCAGCATAGCGTTTTATCACCATGTGATCTTGAGGAAGCTATAACAGCACCCACCCCGTAGGGGACGGCCTCCGGACGTCCCTGGGCGGTAAATAATAAGGTCTTGGGGCGTCGGGGACGCCGCCCCCTACCATACAAATCAACAACATTCTTTCAGGAGGAAATAAAACAATGGCAAAAATCATCGGAATCGACTTAGGCACAACCAACTCCTGCGTCGCCGTCATCGAGGGCGGCGAGGCCGTGGTCATCGCCAACGCGGAGGGCGCGCGCACGACACCTTCCGTCGTGGCCTTCGGCAAGAACGGCGAGCGCATGGTGGGCACCGTGGCCAAGCGCCAGGCCATCACCAACCCCGACCGCACCGTTTCGTCCATCAAGCGCCAGATGGGTTCGGACTACAAAGTCACCATCGACGGCAAGCGCTACACCCCGCAGGAGATCTCCGCGATGATCCTGCAGAAGCTCAAGGCGGACGCGGAGGCCTACCTCGGCGAAACCGTCGCCGAGGCGGTCATCACCGTGCCGGCGTATTTCACCGACGCGCAGCGCCAGGCCACCAAGGACGCCGGCAAGATCGCGGGCCTGGAGGTCAAGCGCATCATCAACGAGCCCACGGCCGCGGCCCTCAGCTACGGCGTGGATAAGGAGCAGGACCAGACCGTCATGGTGTACGACCTGGGCGGCGGCACCTTCGACGTGTCGGTCATCGAGCTTTCCGAGGGCATGCAGACGGTGCTGGCGACAGCCGGCAACAACCGCCTGGGCGGCGACGACTTCGACCAGCGGGTGATCGACTGGCTGGCCGAGCAGTTCCGGCGGGAGAACGGCATCGACCTGCGGGGCGACAAGATGGCCATGCAGCGCCTGAAGGAGGCCGCCGAAAAGGCGAAGGTGGAGCTCTCCGGCGTCACCAGCAGCCAGGTCAGCCTGCCCTTCATCACCGCCGACGCCTCCGGCCCCAAGCACATGGAGGCCACCCTCACCCGGGCGAAGTTCAACGAACTGACCGCCGACCTGGTCGAAAAGACCATGGGCCCCGTGCGCCAGGCCATGCAGGACAGCAAGCTCAAGCCCGCTGACATCGCCAAGGTGCTCATGGTGGGCGGCTCCAGCCGCATCCCCGCCGTGCAGGAGGCCGTGAAGGCCTTCATCGGCAAGGAGCCCTTCAAGGGCGTCAACCCCGACGAATGCGTGGCCCTGGGCGCCGCGCTCCAGGCGGGCCTCATGGCCGGCGACATCAACAAGGGCCTGCTGCTGGTGGACGTCACGCCCCTGTCCCTCGGCATCGAGACCATGGGCGGCGTGTGCACGCGCATCATCGAGCGCAACACCTCCATCCCCACCAAGAAGAGCCAGATCTTCTCCACCGCCAGCGACAACCAGCCCTCCGTGGAGGTCCACGTCCTCCAGGGCGAGCGCCAGTTCGCCCGCGACAACAAAACCCTGGGCGTGTTCCACCTGGACGGCATTTTACCCGCCCGGCGGGGTGTCCCCCAGATCGAAGTCGCCTTTGACATCGACGCCAACGGCATCGTGAACGTCTCGGCCAAGGACCTCGGCACCAGCAAGGAGCAGTCCATCACCATCACCGCCTCCGGCAACATGAGCAAGGACGACATCGAAAAGGCCGTGCAGGAGGCTGAGCGCTTCGCCCACGAGGACAAGCAGCGCCGCGAAGAAGTCGACCTGCGCAACGAGGCCGACCAGATCGTCTACCAGAGCGAAAAGCTGCTGGGCGAGAACAAGGATAAATTCGGCGCGGCGGATGTCTCGGACATCGAGGCCGCGGTGATGAGCCTGCGCGAAGCCCTCCAGGGCGAGGACGTCAACCTCATCAAGTCCCGCAAGGAGGAGCTGCAGCAGAAGTTCTACGCCGTCAGCGAAAAGCTCTACCAGGCACAGGCGGGGCAGGGCGCGCCCGAGGGCGGGTTCCCCGGCGGCGAGGGCTTCCCCGGCGGCGGCGAGGAAAATTACGGCCCGGCGGACGAGGATATCCCGCAGGCGTAAATACACATTGACAGGAGCTGAGGCGCAAATGGGCGATTTATCGGAGTGCCTGATCCTCGTAGACAATTCCAACGTCTGGATTGAGGGCATGAAATTTTCAGCGCGCAGACAGGGGGTCATGCGCGGGCCGTCGGACGAAAAAGACCCGCAGGACTGGAACTGGCGCATTGATTTCGGTTCGCTGCTGCGGGAGGTCGCCAATGGGCATAAGATCATCCAGGCGATACTGGTGGGCTCCGAGCCGCCCCCCAACGATACCGTGTGGAACGCGGCGCGGCAGCAGGGCTTTGAGGTATTCACCTATCAGCGCAGCCTGGCGGGCGAAAAATCGGTGGACACCGAACTGGTCGCCCGGGGCCTGGAAGTGATTTACAGGTACAAATATGTCGAAAAGCGCCCGGCCATTTTGAAACTGCTTTCCGGAGACAGGGATTTTGTGCCGCTGATCCAGACGGCCTACCGGGAGGGCTGGGAAACGGAGCTATGGGGCTTCGGCTCCAGTCTTTCCGTCGAATTGGCGCAGATGGCAAACCGCGTGCATACCCTGGACAATGTGTTCGACAGAATCGGAAAGTGAGCTTCCCATGCCTGACAAACGCGACTTCTACGACGTCCTCGGCATCTCCAAAGGAGCCTCCGACGACGAAATCAAAAAGGCCTACCGGACCATGGCCCGGAAATACCACCCGGACCTCAACCCCGGGGACAAGGCCGCCGAGGAGCGCATGAAGGAGGTCAACGAGGCCTACGAGGTGCTCAGCGACGCCCAGAAAAAATCGCGCTACGAC
>WQTL01000291.1 GCA_009786275.1 Bacillota bacterium
ATTTTCAACATCCGCCGCCAGGACGCCGTCCACATAGAGCCGGAAGGCGCCGCCGCTGTCTCTGTCCAGCTGGACATGGACGGGCGTACTGTCGCGGTTCTGGATGCCCGATTTATAGGTGCCCAGCACGGTGCGGGCGCCCGCGGCGGGAGCATACTTGTTCGCGCTCATCGCACCGTTATTGACATAGACCAGCTGCAGGCTTGCCGTCCCGGTATTGGAGGAACTGCTGTTTTTCAGCAGCAGCATATAGCCGGTATAGCTGCCGTTGGAGGCGAAGGTGCCGTTGAACAGAAACCCGGTCTCGCTGAAGGTGTGGTAATTCAGGTTGCTCGGCGTGATGGTAAAAGACATGGAGTCAAACGCATCCGCATAGCATTCGGCGAACACCTTGTCCATATATGGGTCAACCTGGTACCCGAGAAAACGGATGACGCCGCCGTCCATGATGACGTGCTTGTCGGTCACATAGCCGTTGTAATAGCCGGAGGTTCCGGTCGGATAGGCATAGGCAATCTTTTCGTTGTCGCTGTATGTGCCCGAGGAGCTGTACTTGGTTATGGTATCGCCGGCCTTGGTGTACGCTTTGTCGAAGCCTGTGTGGTCCGCGGCGGCCCAGTCAAGCAGATCCGGGTCGATTTCGCCCGTGAGTGCCCCGCCCCCGCCCGGCGCGGGGTAAAGGGTGATCGTCTTGCTTACCTGCTCGGCTTTCGTGGCATATATATGGTTGACCAAAACAACGGCGGCAGACAAAGCGGCTGAAACCGCCAGCAGCCTGCATATGGCACGGGTCATTATGCGGCGGTGCTCGACAATAAACCTTATTGTTTTTGAAACGCCGGTTTCTTTCCTTTTGCCCATGTTCTTTTCTTCTTTCTTTTCTTCTTTACTGCGTTTCCCCCAAACCCTTGGGGCGTATAAACAATTATATTTTAGCGGTTCAACCAACTTTAAGGTCAATGCTTTTGCCGCGTTAAATTGCGTTTTGGACTGTTTTATCAGGCCTGTTCCCTCAATAAGGAATTTTGAAGCCGTTTCAGCACCTTGTCGCCCCACAGGGTTTACATTGGCTGGGTTTCGGTTTGCGGCGCAAGATAGCTTCAGGGATGCCTCGCCAAAATAAAGGGGCCAATGCCCCTTGACAAAATATTCAACATGATGTACAATTATATGTGAAAAAATATAAATTTTTTCCTGGATTCTGTCAAAAAATACCGTTTAGGAGCTGTTTTCCATGCTGAAAAAGAGAATCCTTTCGCTAATCCTGTCGGCTGCGCTTGTACTCGGCGTCGTAACCTCAGGGCTCTGGGCCTCCTCGCCCCTTGCCGGCGCGGCCGGCGCCCCGGCGCTGTCGGATACCATCAACGCCGTCAGCGGCCTTTCGGCCTCCGTTTCCGGCAGCGTGGTCACGGTCAGCGGCTCGGCGAACCGGACGGCCAACCTGCCGCTGAACATCGACGCGGGCGTCACTGTGATTTGGAACGCCGCGCTCACCGGCAGCGCTGCGGCCAACAACTACCTGCTGACCCTCTCCGGCGGCGGCACGTTCACCCTGGGCGGCGGCAGCCTCAACCTCACCTCCGGCGCGGGCGGGACGGTCTATATCGCGGGCGGCGTCACGCTGAACGTCACGGGCGGCAGCATCGAAACCTCCGGCGCGGGCTCGGCCGTCACCGTCGCGGCGGGGACCCTCGGCGCGGTGGTGAACGTCAGCGGCGGCACGATTTCGTCGGTGCCCAACGGCTACGCCATTAACGACGGCAGCGGCATGGCCGCCAGCGACAACAACACCAGGATCAATATCTCCTCCGGGCTCGTGGAATCGGGCAGCGCCTGCGCGGTCCGTTCCACGGGCATCGCCTCCGTGGTCACGGTCTCCGGGGGCGAGGTCAGGAACAACGCGGCGAGCAACCCCAACTCCGTGATATACATGAACTACGCCCCCGCGCCCAACAACGGCCTGGATAACATCGTCGTCAGCGGGGGGCTGGTCCGGACGCTGAACGCGGGCAGCCAGAGCTATGTCCTGCAGTCGTCGCAGAATATCCTCATCAGCGGCGGCAAGGTGCAGGCACTGGCGGGGCGCGCCGTCAACCTGGTGGGCGAGCGCTCGGTGGCAAAGGTGACGGGCGGCAGGGTTTCCACGGTGTCCGGCACCGCCGTCAGCACGGCGACGACCACCCTGGACGAGGTGAACTACGCGAAAGTCGAGATCAGCGGCGGCATTGTCGAGGCCACCGGGACCGGTAAAGCCGTTGTGATCACGGGCTACAACAGCACCGCGGTGATCTCGGGCAGCGCGAAGGCCCTGGCGAAAAGCGGCCTTGCCATCGACGCCTCGGGGCGCCCGGCGGCCGATTCGGTCCGGGTGAACGGCGGGTTCGTTTTCGCCTGGGGCAGCGCGGTGACGGGCGCGGCGAATGTCATAAACCCGGCGGCCAAGCTGAACCCGGCGGTCGGCGGCGTTGTCGCCGCGTGGAACACCGCCACGGGCATAGGGCCGGCCCCCTATATCCAGGGGGAGAGGAACGAGCTTTCGATGCTGCCCGCGAACAGCGTCTATTGGGACAAAAACCCCGACAGTGCAGCGTATACGGACGGCATCCGCTACGCCAACGGAAGCACCGCAGGCTTCCATACGCTGAATGTCACGGTGATTCAGATGTATTTCATTTTGACCGTCAATGACGGCGGCGGCACGCCGGTGAGCACCCTGCAAAAAGCGGGGGACGTGGTCGGCGTAACAGCCGGGCCGGGGGAGGCGGTCAACCCCCTGCTGACGCCCCCCTCGCAGTACCCGGTGAACGGTTCCGTCTTCAAGGGGTGGACAACGGACAACGGGGGCGCTTTCGATGACGCCTCCGCGCAGGTTGCGGCGTTCACCATGCCGAACAACGACGTCACGGTTACGGCTACATACAGCCCGCGCTACCTGCTCCACGTCATAGGCGGCAACATCGTTTTGGCGGACAGGAATTACGGCGGTTCCGCCTCCTACGGTTATTACGCGGCGGGCGATACGGTCAACCTCGCCGGCAACGCAAGCTTCGCGGAATGGCAGACGACCTCCGGCGGCGTTTTCGCGAATAACCTTGCCGTCAACACGGCCTTCACGATGCCAGCCAGGGAAGCCATGGTGCAGGGCGTAACGGGGACGTATGTCAGGCCCACCAAGCCCGAATACACAACCACGGTCATCGATGGGACCATCCTTGAGACGAGCGCCGGTACGCCGGTCAACGCCGCCGCATACACGGGCTACGCGGGGACGGGCCTGAAAATCCAGGCGAGGGCCCTCGCCGGGGACGAGGTGTTCAGCCATTGGGAGGTCAGCGGCAGCGGCCTTTTGGAGAACCCTTACGCCCCGGATACGATGTTCATCATGCTGGGCAATGCCACGGTCGAAGCGATCTTCGAGCCCCTCTTTACACTGACCGTGAACGGCGAGGCGAAGGGGAAATACAGGGCGGGGGAGCTCATTTCGCTTGCGGCCACCCTCGCGCCGGCCGGGAAGAGCTTTACCGGCTGGACGGCGGACGCCGGTACGTTCGACCATGCGGATTCCCCGTCGGCGGTGTTCACCATGCCCGCCGGGAACGCGGCGGTTACGGCGCATTATGATGCGATCCCCTACGTGCTCACCGTCGTCGGCGGCACGGGCGGGGGGACGTATCCCTACGGCGCGGCGGTGGCCGCAACCGCCGACCCCGCCCCCGCGGGCCAGAAATTCGTGGGCTGGGACGCCACGGGCATCGCGCTGACGGACGCCGCCAAGCCAGCGCAGGCGTTCAGCATGCCCGCCGGGGACGTAACCCTCGCGGCGAAGTATGAGCCCATCCTGTACACCCTGACCGTGGTCAACGGCGTCGCCGCCGGCGGTACGCAGGGCAATACATACGCCGCCGGGGAAACCGTGGCGATCAAGGCGGACGACAAGCCCGGCAAAAAATTCGTGGGCTGGACCGGCGGCAGCGGCGGCAGCTTTGCCGACAGCGGCAGCGCCAATACCACCTTTACCATGCCGGCGGCGGACGCGGCCGTCACGGCCGTCTATGAGGACCTTCCCGCCGGTTCGTCCGTTTCGTGGCTCACGCTGCTCCCCATCGCCGCGCTGCTCCCGTTCCTGCCGGCCATCCCCTTGACATCGCTGCTGTCCGCGATTCCCCTGGCCTCCTCCATCCTCCCGATGCTGCAGCTCATCCTGGCAAAGCCGCAGGCGGATAGCCCCGCCAAGCCGTCGGCGACGGAAAAAGCGCCCAAAACCGGCGACGATCTTCTGATCGTTCCCCTGATGTTGGGCTTGATGGGCGTAGCCTTCGCGGGCGCCGCCGTGATGCTGGAACGGAAAAGGAAAGAGGAAGGATATCAATAGGTATAGGTGATCACGGTGTTCGGGTCGTCGTTGTCGCCCATATATACCAGATAGATCCATCCGTTGGCCGCGCTGCCGGCGTATGTCATATACGGACTGAGCGCGTTATAGGCCCAATGGCCGGTGGGCATCGCCTTGCCGGGCGTGCCCTGATAGGACGACCCGCCGCCGCCGCCTTTCTTATAGCCCAGTCCCGGGTCATTGCCTTTGGAACCGCCCTTGTAGCCGCCTCCTCCGCCCGATTCGTCGTCGCTGTTGCCGGTGGAACCGCTCGCGCCCGACATCCCGCTCTGAGAGGCGTTGCCGTTCCCATCGTTGCCCTCGCCGTTGGCCGTGCCGGTTGCGTTCCCGAGGTTGCCGCCGTCGCCTGCCCGGGTAGCGGAATTCCAAGCGGCGCAGCCGCCGTTTGTACCGCCGCCGCCGCCGCCGGCGATAGCGAAAGCGGCGGTTGCGGAGGACGATTTGCT
>WQTL01000292.1 GCA_009786275.1 Bacillota bacterium
CAAATACGGGCCTGGGGCAAGGGATGTGCCTCGCGTTGGCGCAGGCCGGGGCACAGGTGGCAGGCGCGGCCCGCCGAGACTGCAATGAAACCGCCGCCCTGATCGAGCCCGGCAGCTTCCACGCCATCCTGGCCGATTTACTGGAGCCCGGCGCGCATGTAAAAATCATGGAGGAGGCCCTGGCGCGCTTCGGCCGCGTCGACATCCTGGTGAACAACGCGGGCATCATCCGCCGGGACGACATCACGCAGTTCGCCGAGCGCGACTGGGACGACGTGATGCAGGTGAACCTCAAGGCGCTGTTCCTGCTCAGCCAGGCCGCCGCCAAACAGATGATCGCGCAGGGTTCCGGCGGCAAGATCGTCAACATCGCCAGCCTGCTCAGCTTCCAGGGGGGCATCCGCGTGCCCAGCTATGCCGCCAGCAAGAGCGGCGTGCGGGGCCTGACCATGGAGATGGCCAACGAGCTGGCGCCCCACGGCATACAGGTCAACGCCATCGCGCCGGGCTACATGGTCACCAACAACACCGAGCTGCTCCGCGCCGACCCCGTGCGCAGCAAGCAGATCCTCGAGCGCATCCCCGCCGGGCGCTGGGGAGCCCCGGGCGACCTGGCCGGGGCCTGTGTATTCCTGGCGAGCGCGGCCTCGGACTATGTCACGGGGGTCACGCTGCCGGTGGACGGCGGCTGGCTGGGAAGATAGATATCAGATTTCAGACGTTAGATACTAGATAGGGGAGTTTTCCATGGTTCCGACCGTTTCCTTCATCGCCATGGGCGTGTCCGCGTTATTGTCCGTCGGCGTGCCCGTTGCGCTGTACTTCGTGGTGCGCAAGAGCTACGGCAAGGGGATTTTGCCTGTGATTCTGGGCGCGGCGGGTTACCTGCTGTTCGCCCGGGTGCTCGAGCAGGTGCTGCACCTGTTCGTGCTGCGGCCCGACCTGGACAACCGCACCGTCGCGCTCATGCAGCGCCCGTTCCTGTACATGCTCTACGGGGGCCTGGCGGCGGGCGTGTTTGAGGAGACCGCGCGCCTGGTGTCGTTCCTGATCCTCAAAAAGCGCTGCGGGGGCTTCGGCACGGCGCTGCGATACGGCATCGGCCACGGCGGCATGGAGGCCGCCATCATCGGCGGGGCCGCGATGATCCGCGACATGGCCCTGGGCGCCCTGCTCAACACCCTGGGCGCGGAAGGCCTGGCGCAAATGAGCGGCGCGTTCATACTCTCGAATGCGCAGGATATCGCCGCCACGCCCGCGGCTACGCTGTTTCTGGGGGGCGCGGAGCGCATGCTGGCCCTCGTCATCCAGATTTCGCTGTCCGTGATCATGTATTACGCGGTGTATCAGCCCCGCAAGCTGTGGCTGTATCCCGCCGCGATTGTTTTGCACGCTCTGGTGGATTGCCCCGCGGCGCTGTTCCAGGCGGGCGTGATCACGAACGTGTGGGCGGTGGAGGGCATCGTCGCGGCGGCGATGGTTGTGATCGCGGCGTTTGCGGTGCTTTTGCATAGGCGCATGGAGGCAAATGAAAAAAGGGGCCCGCTAAGCGACTGATTGTTTTAAAAAATACTCCCCCTTGCGCATTGCGCGCCCAGGGGGTATCATATTATCAGCGAAGCAAAGGAGGTTCCCCGCCGTGAAATACCGCAACGCAGCCGAGCTTTTGCCCGCGCAGCTGCTGCAGGAGCTGCAAAGGTACGCCCCGGGCGAGCTGCTCTACGTCCCCGCGCAGCGGCGGCAGCCTTGGGGCGAGGGCACGGGCGCGAAATCGCTCTACGCCCGGCGCAACGCGGAAATACGCGGGCAATACCGCGGCGGGCAGGCGGATATCCCCGCGCTTTGCCAGACGCACTGCCTTTCGGACGAGACCGTGCGCAAAATCATCTACCAAAAAGGAGAGACAACCATGGACGAAAACGAATTCGAGCACTGCAAATACTACTGGCAAGACGACTTGGTGCGCCTTCGCCGCTCCCGGACCGACGACTGGAAATTTCACCACAACGGCATTGACAGCGAAAACCGCTTCTTCACCGACGGCACGCAGGAGCTGCCCTCCGACGAAGAGCTCTGGCGGGAAAATTGGGAGAACTACATCAACTCCAACCGGGACAACGACAAGTGGATCTGCCTTGCCGTGGAGACCCTCGACGGCGAATACGTCGGCGGCGGGAATATCTCGGGCATCGACGAGCGCAACGGCACCTTCGGCATCTTCATCGGCGCGCGGGAGGAGCGCTACGCCCTGGCGGCGGCGCGGCTCATGCTGGACTACTGCTTCAACGAGCGCCGCCTGCACAAGTGCAGCGACTATTTCTACGAGGGCGACACCATCTTCATGCCTATCCACGAAAAGCTGGGCTTCAAGCGGGAGGGCGTCAAGCGGCAGGAGGTGTTCCACAAGGGCCGGTATTGGGACGAAATCCACTACGGCCTGCTGGCGGAGGAATTCAACGCGAAATAAGCCCCATAAGCCCCCTTCGCCCGCGAGGGGGGTGGTCCGCGGGACCGGGGGGAGTCAAGTAAAAACACGCCCGGCGGATTGCTCCGCCGGGCGCGCTGTCAGTCAATTGTTACCACTTGAAATCGTAGTACTTGCAGGTGGTGGTCATGCGCGCGGTCACGTCGGTGGAGATGATGTTGATGAGCTTCACGTTGTTGGCGATGGCGTCCACCAGGAACTTGTAGTCGCCGGAAACGACCTGCCCCTTGCTGTTGACGGTGAGGTTGATGGTACCGCTGTTGTAAAGCAGCGTCGCGTCCTTCACGTCGGCCGTGATCGCGTCTGAAAACCCGGTGATCTCGTCCAGCACTTCCTGGCGGGAGGCGATGGAATAGGCCCTGGCGTTGGCGCTGCCTGTCGGCTTGTTGGGGTTGGTCTCCTTGATGATTTTCACGACCATCACCCAGTTGTCGCCGCTCTTTTTGGCGCTGATGGAGGCCACGTCGCTGGGCTTCAGCTCGAAGGGCGTGATATCGGACAGGAAATCGCCTTGGTTGCCGTCGCCCTTCTTGTAAGTTTTCGGGTCCTCCATGCCGGTCAGGCCGGCTACGACATCGTCAATAATGCCCTGGGCAAGCCTGACCACGCCGGTGAATTTCATGTCGCTGATGATCTTCCCGAACTGCTTCGTGAAGCCGGGCTTCTCCGTGCGCACGCGGTTGGCCACCGCGTTGAAATAGGCCACCTGCTCCGCCTTGCCCAGCGTATCGAGGTTTGCCGGGGGCAGGAAGGGGTCCGCGTCCGCGGGGACGTCGGTGGGGGCTTCGGTTTCGGTTTCCGTGGGCGCTTCAGTAGCGGATTCAGAAGTGGGCTCGTCGGTGATGCCGGGCTCGGCCGCGACGGCGGTGGTGTCCTCAACGGCTTCGGTCTCGGTGGTGTTGGGCTCGTCGGTTTTGCAGGCGGCAAAGGCGCAGAGCATGCCAAGGGTGAGCAGAATCGCCAGGACGGAACTGAGTGCTTTTTTCACAAATTTCTCCTCCTATAATATAAATGGCATGGTCATTATAGCACAGTCTCCGGGGCTTTGCAAGAAATATTTTTTAGCGAATTTTAAATTTTTAACGCCACATCCGAACGCATCGCCCGATTGCGAAATCGGCGGATGGTTCGGATGTGGCGCGTTGTGTAACCATACTACTAAAAAGATACATGCGTGCTTACGTTAAGCCGCCATCTCCCGCGCGATCTCGCCGCGCAGCGGCTCCGGCAAGTTATCAATATAATCCGCCTCCCAGAACAATATCTCACGCGCGCCTAGTGACCTGGCAAGCTCCGCCGCGCGTGTAAAATCCCCCGCTTTGCCGGGCATCCAGCAGTAGAGGTGCGTTTCCGCGCGGCCTTCGGTTTCCCCGCGCAGGTAGTTGTAGGCCATGTCCGCCGTCGCGCCTTTAACATAGTAGCCCGCCGCCGCCGTGCCGTCGATCAGGCCTTCGCGGGCCCAGGCTTTCACGTCGCACAGCAGGCCCCGCAGGGAGCCGTCTATGCGGTTGCCTCCCATGTTTTTCACCCACTGCGGCGTGTTTTCGTCGATCTGCTCCGGCAGGACGCCCCGGTACGCCCAGGGATGCGCCGTCATGGCGACAATGGGCAGCTTTTTTTCGCGGGCATTCGCCAGGGCGCGCACGCCGCGCATGAATTCCGTCACCGGCGCGGCTTGGCAGGCCACCCAGCGCGGGTCGCTGTTTTCGACAGCATAGGGGCTGACGCCGTATTGTTTTTCGAAGGCCCTGAGGTTCGGCGCTTCATAGCCGAAGTCGGCCACGCCCGCCGCGTCGCACTGAGGGTTGTCCCTGATGTCCCCGGTGCGCAGCCAATCAATGAACAGCCCGTCGATACCGTAGGCCGCCAGCTCCTCCATCAGCGCCAGCTTGTACGCGCGCACCTCCGGGAAGGCGAAGCTCAGCTGCGAGCGGTATTTCCCGCCGTCCCTGCGCGTCCACAGATATTCCGGGTGTTCCCTCGCAAACCGGCTGCGGTAGCCGAAGCCGTGGTCGTCCTCGTTGACCGTGGCCCAGGCGTAGATCTCCAGCCCCAGCTCGTGGCCGATCCTGACGGCCGCCTCCAGGCTGTCGAACGATGTGTAGTTCAGCGTTTCAAAACGCTCCATCATCCCTTCCGGGTACTCGATGTACCCGGGGGAGCCGTGCCACGGTTCCTCGTGGGCGGCGGCGATCATGGGCTCCAGCAGCTTGCTGGCGTAAAGCGCCTTCCCCGCGTCGAACGCCCGCCAATAGACCCGCGTAAAGCCGAATTCCTTACACCGCGTGAGCATATGGCGGACGCCTTCGTCCCCCCAGGCGGGCGGGGTTTCTTTCAGCATCCAGTCGCTGTGCGTC
>WQTL01000293.1 GCA_009786275.1 Bacillota bacterium
TTATCCCGCAGGCCATAAGTCGAGCTAATGCGATAATCCCCCACCTGCATTGGCCAGGAAAGAATATCTTTTCCTACCCAGGCGGTATCGCCGTTGAGAATTTCGCCGCTGCCCATCGTGTAGCCGCCCAGCAGCATTGCCCACAAATCGGCGTATTCAGGCGAAAGCAATTCATCCAGCTGCGCCTTTTGCTCCGCGCTGAAATGATGAGCCTGCGCCATCTCAGCGGCGCTCTTTGTGGCGATATGGATGGTCAGGGTGCGCTCAATGCTTTGCCCCACCTGCAAATTCTGGACGCTGTAGGTAAAGCTGTTCATCTCGTTCAAAATCTTTCGCAGCTTGTCGGTTTTCTTCTTGTCGAAGGTGGTGACTTCTTCGGGGTCAAGCGGGTCATTCACGACTTTGACGGCGTACACCGCCAGCACCTGCGGCCAGTCGATGGCCATAGTACCGCCGTCGAAGGACAGCACATCGTGCACATAATTGTGCTGTAACAAAGTAAAGCGGTCGTAGTATTCCTGCGAAAGCTCCTGCACCACCTGGGGCAAAGACTGCTCCCCACTGCCGGAAAAGAAAATCCCGAACGGTGAGGCAATCAGGAATCCAGCCAGGCAGATCACCAGAATAATCACTACGGCAACCCAGCCGCCCGCGATGATTGCCTCCACCAGCATCTTTGTGCCCTCTATGGCGGCTTTGATTGCCTTGTAGGTGGCTTTCGCCGCATCCTTGCCGCGCTTGACGGCCTGCTCCGCCGCCTTTGCGCTGCGCTGGGCTGTCTGCTGGGCGGCCTTGGCAGACTTCGCCGCCGTCTTTGCCGCCTGCTGCCCCTGCCGCACGGATTGCTGCGCCGTTTTCGCGGCGTTTTTTGAGCGGCCAATGGTGCGGCCCGGCTTTTGCTTGGGCTTCGCGTTTTTCACTTTGCGCTTAAGTTGGTTGGGCTTGCCGCTCGCGTTGTCGGGGGCAGTGGTTGCAGTCTTGTCCGCTGTGCCTGTGCCACGCTGCCAGGGAGCGTTTTTCTTCTTTTGCTGCGCCCTGCGGTTTTGGGCCTTGGCCCTGTCAGGCGCGGCGTTCTCGGCGGGGGTCTGGTTGCTGGAAGCGCCCGGTGCCGCTTCGCTCGCGCTAGAGGTAGCTCCATGGGTATCACCAACAGCAGCGGCATCCGCTGCGTCGGTGGGCGTGGCCTCGGGCGTGGGCTTTTCCTTGATTTTCTGCCGCGCCCGCTGGTATGTCCGCTGGGCGGCTGTGCGGCCCCGGTTGTCAAGCGTCTGCACGGCTTCCTGCGCAGTCCCTTTCGCTTTTTCCTCCACGGCGTTCCCGGCGTATTCATTGGGGGAGGAACCCTGCGGCTCCTGCACCTGCCGGGCGGCGGCATCTTTGGCTTTACGAGCGGCGTTTTTCATCTGTACGCCGATGCGCGGGTTGGTGGGGGCGCGGGTTTTCATATCCCGCGTAGCTTCACGAGTTTTTATTTTCTGCATAACATCTCCCTCCATGGGTTGATTTTTTGAGCCGGGTTCCTGTATAATAATTGTCACTACAATTGAAACGGGAGTAACGTAATGGGTAAAGCGCCTGAAATCAGGTTAGGGGATCGGCAAGAAAACTTCAGCGGCTGGTTCATCGAGAAATCCAGGGAAGCGCTGAAGCATTTGGCGCGGGCGGTAGACCGTATGCCCGACATCGGCAAAGAACCGCCCTACCGCCTCGACTTGGCTGCTGCCATCCGATACAACGTCAGCATTTTTGCCATGGTCAGCGGCTTCGAGCAGGAACTGGATATTACGGACGCGGACTTGGTTGTCAACGAAGGCACGGTGGGCCTGCAAAAGCTCGCGAAGAAGTACGGCGTTGAGATAAAATAAGCCCTTTGCCAGACAAATCCGGGGCCGCCGCACCGAGCGACGGCCCTTTCATTTTATATAAGGGGCTTATCGTGCATCCTCCCACGCGGCTTTTTATCGGGGAGCGGCGGCTCGTTGTTCTGCGAAAGATATTCGCCGTACACTTCCCGCAGGCGGGTGAGCAGCGCGTCCCGCCCCTCCGTTTCCATGCACTCATGTGCAAACACATACTCGCACATTTGCGTGATGGCTTCCCGGAAATCGTCCGTTCGCGCAATCAACTGATCGCAGGCCCTCCTATCAAGCGTGTAGCCGCACCGTAAGCGCTGTTCGTCACTCATCAGGTAGGCACGTATATACGAATCAACCACCCGCTCATGCTTGAAATAATCATAGCCTGTAATGCGGCGGATCAGCCCCTCTATGCGCTGCGCACCAAAGACATGGCACTCAGGCGCATTCAGATTGTAAACCTGTCCATAAAGGTTGCGCTTATAGAACACCATCAGGTTGCGCTGGCAGTCAATCAATACAGGATTGCCAATCAGGAAATCATGCACGAAATATCGCTCCATAGGCTATTCCCCCGGCCTGGTCGTCAACAGCGAATAGAGCTTCGGAGCTACTGACGCGGACAGCTCGTTCTTGAACGGGACAAGCGCCCTGCCGTAGCGGATCAACCCGCAGCCCGGTTCGCTGTTCGTAATATAGCTCATCTGCTCCGGGGAGATATTCAGCAGCCGCGCCAGCTTCTCTCTGTCGGATGCCGCTTGGTTGAACATCACGATGAACTCCGAGTTGGATAGCATCGTGCTCGCCAGCACGGAATCCAGCAAATATTCCACGTTCTGGGTGATGGCCGTGGGGAACGCGTTGCGTTTGCGGAACCGCCGCCAGGCCGAATTGAAAAATTCCCCGCTGTGCTCATTCTCGAACACGACATGAAACTCGTCGAGAAAGATGTGCGTCCGCTTGCCCTGCCGCCAGTTTTCCGTGACGCGGTTGAGGATAGCGTCGGTGACGACAAGCAGGCCCATGGCTTTGAGCTGTTTGCCCAGGCCGAAGATGTCATACACCACCATGCGGTTTTTCGTGTCCACATTGGTTTGGTGGGCGAATACATCCAAGCTTCCGTTGGTGAACAGCTCCAGGGAGAGGGCCAGCTCATGGGCCTCGGCCTCCGGCTGGGCCAGCAATTCCTCGCGCAGGTCTTTGAGGGTGGGCTGACGCTTTTTGCGCTTGAATTTGCTGTAAACGTCGCCAAGGCTGCGGTCAAGCAGTGAACGCTGCTTTGATGTGATGCCCGCGTCGTCCAATTGCTCGAACAGCGACAGGATAAATTCGGACTTCTCGGCGATGGGGTCGCCGTCGCTGTAGCCCTCGGCCATGTCCAGTGCGTTGATGTGGTCTTTGCTGCCTGCCGCGATACGAATCACCTCACCGCCCATGGCCTCGATCAGCGCCGCGTACTCCCTTTCCGGGTCGCAGACTAAAATATCGTCGTCTGTAGCCAAAGCAAGGAACACGATCAGCTCCTTGGCGCTGAAGGATTTGCCGCTGCCGGGAACGCCCAGCAGGAACGCATTGGGGTTTTGCAGCTTCGCCTTGTTGCAGAGGATCATGTTGCGGGAGATGGCGTTGTCCCCGAAATATATGCCGCCCGAATCCTGAATCTCCTGCACCCAAAACGGCATAAGCACAGCAAGCGATTCCGTGGTGAGCGTCCGCAGATACGAGAGATAGCGCACCCCGATGGGGAGACAGGTCAAAAGACCGTCCATCTGCTGCCATTTGAGGGGGGCGAGCTGGCAGGTGTACTTGCGGCCCGTGGTCAGGATGCCCTCGGTGTCGTTGTCCAGCTCGGCCAGGGTATCGGCGGTGTGGACGATGGTAAGATTGGCAAAGAACATCCTCTGGTCGCGGTTCATCAAATCGTCCTGGAACTCCTTGGCCTCCTGCCGTTGCAGCTCCATCTCGTAGGGCAGCACGGCGCTGAAATTGTTCGCCATATTTTGTTTTCTTTGATAATTGGCGATGTTGGTTTCGATGCCGAGCCGCCGCTTTTCCACTTCCTTCACCGCTTCGTCCGTGGGCACGGGGATGATATCAATGCTCAAAATGAGGTTGCGCCCCCGGTCGGTCAGGTCGGCGAGGATGCGGTCTTTCAGATAGGCGGGATAGTCCTTTAGGAACAGCACCCGCCCGTATTTCTCAGCCGAGCGGAAATGGTCGCGTTTGAAGCGAAACGACGCGGGGGCGATATAGTCTCGCACGTCAGCGTCAAAGGTCACGGCGCTGGGGTCGAAGTCCTCGCCAGGCCGGAAGAATCCGTGCAGAATGCGTAGCTTCGCCATGCCGTCCACGGGCGTGAGCTTGGAATCCAGCCGGGCAAAGTTGGAGGCCAGCTCCGTGCCCACGCGGGTGAAATAGGCGCGGGCCTCGTCCAGGCTGCGCTTCTCGGTCGTGACCGTGACGAATAAATGCCGGATCACGCGGTTGGCTTCCTCGGCCTTCGATCCCAGGAAGCCGTTGTACTCGCGGCGGCTCCCATCCAGATTGTCCTCCTTATAGGGGATCAGGATACCACCCTCAACCTCCACTTTATACATGTGCCGCAGGATAACGGTAAGCTTCGTGACCGCGCCGATGTCGCAGGCGTTGAGGATGTCGCTGAAGCGCAGAAAAAAGCTCTCCTGATCCTCATGGCTGGCGATGGCGTAGTTGATGTCCGTAAACCCCCAGGTCTGCGCATACTTCTGCCGCCCCACAAGAAAAATACCGTCCGAATGGGCGGCGTAAATGGGGAAAACCTGCTGCGCGGTCTTGGGCCGTTTGCCGCGCTCCTTATCGCGCTGGCCCTGGTTTTTGAGGGTCTTTATCATCGCGTAGTCCCTCCCTTCAGATAAGGCAGCGGCTTGCGCAGCAGCAGCTCCGAGCGCAGCCAGGCCATGGCAATCTGCTCGGCGGGCATACCGTTGTAGCGGATAAAGCCCAGCGCCGCGAAGGGGGCCG
>WQTL01000294.1 GCA_009786275.1 Bacillota bacterium
TTCGTGGTCGTGGTTTTCTCCGTGGTGGGGGCCTTCGTGGCGGTGGTTTTTTCGGTGGTGGCGGCCTTCGTGGCGGTCACGGGCTCGGCCGTCACCACGGGGCAGTTTGACGCCCGGGAGAGCACGCCCTGGGGGTCGAACAGCTGCACGGAAAGCTCCCGCAGCGCGGTGAGGGCCGCCTCTGTTTTGCAGCCCAGGACGATCTCGTAGTTGCAGTAGCTGTTGAGGCCATCGGAGGGGAGCCAGGCCGCGCCGCGCAGGTCATAATCCGCGTCGTAATTCGCCGCGCCGCAGCCCTGCTGCCAGCGGCCGATCTCCCGCCCGCCCAGCAGGAAGGCCGCCCCCACGGGGGAATCCGCCGCGATATCGGGCGCGCGGACGAAGAAGCCGAACATCACTTGCCCCTGCTGGGCCGAGAAACGTACCATCGCGCTGGTGATGCCGCACATGCTGTCCCCCGGGAAAAGCTCCGCCGCGGGGTAGTCGAACCATTCGCCGGGGTTGATGTAGCCGTCGAAATTGATGGCAAAGGCATGCGAGGGCAGGCAGAGCAGCAGGGCGGCGCAGGCTATGAATACACGGAACGCACGCTTCATCGGGGTCACCCTTTCAGCTGTGAAAATCATCAACTGATTATAGACCCCACCGCGAGAAATGTCAATTCCTAGCAGAATATTTGGCAAATTGTCACAGTATCGGGAAATTACGCGCTCATCCGCCGCCGCAGATGGGCATAAACCGCACCTCCATGCCGTCTGCAAGCCGCGTGTCGAAGCCCTTGTGCAGCTGTATGCTGTCGTTATCCACGGCGATGAGCATGCGCCCGGCCGCCTTATGGGCCCCGGCGCCGTAGGTTTTTTTGATATGGGCGAGCACGCCGCGCACGGTCGCGGCCTCCACGGCCTCCTCCGATACGCCGGTCATTTCCGCCAGCGCGGCGCGGTAATGGACTGTGACTTGGGCCATATAAGCCTCCGCTTTCAAGTATCAATCGTGATGTTGTACGCATAAGCAAAGCGGCTGACCGCCATGCCAACAAGTCAACTCTCAATCCCCAGCTTTTTCAGCGTCCGTTTGGTCGGCACGCCGTCCTTCCAGCCGCGGGTTTTATAGTACACCGGCAGCATCTTCTCCAGCGGCACCACGGTGCTCGGGTCGCCGGGGACCTGCGGGGTCCGCGTCACGCGGCCGGGCAGGCTGTCCTGCGTGACGCCCTCGCGCACGCTGAACAGGCGCTCCAGGTTGTAGCTGCGCTCGCCGACGCGCAAAAATGCCCCGGTGAAAACCGGCAGGCCGGTGCAAAGCCGCAAAGCCTGCGCGTGGGGGAGGATGTACAGCGTGTTCAGGCGCAGCAGGGGCCCCGCGGCCATCAGCAGGCGCAAAACAGGCCCCGCCAGGGTAAAGATCTTCCCCACCAGGCGCGTGACCCAGTGGTGCGGCCCCAGCTTGAAAAAGATGTCCGGCACGAAGGTCTGGGCCGAGAACAGGCAGCAGCCCGCCGCGGAGACCGCCTCCAGCGCGTTTTGCATGAAGACGGCCAGCTCGCCCTTGCTGCGCGGCTTTTGCGGCGCGACGCTCAGCACCCCCACGGATTCCAGCAGGGCCAAATACCCCCCGTTGAGGTGGCAGCCCCCCCGGTTCGACGTCGCGTAGCCCAGGCCCATGCCCACGCTGCGGCGCGGCTCGTAGGAGGCCATCTCCAGGCCCTTCGCGTGAATGGCGTAGTCCTCTCCGCCGTATTTCTCGCTGAGCCACTTGCTGCCGTTGGCCAGCTCGTCGTAAATCCCCTCGCGCAGTGCCGTTTTGCGCAGAATTTCCTCCAAATTGGACACGTCCCCGAAGCGTACGCCGAAGTCCACGCCCTTGTCCTCATAGAGCTCCATGGCGTAGGCGATCGTCGACGCCGCCGAAATCGTGTCGAGGCCCAGAATGTCGCAGACATAGTTCAGGCGGCAGATGGCGTCCAGGTCGTGCGCGCCGATGTTCGGGCCGAAGAAGCCCACGGTCTCGTACTCCGGGCCCTTGACCTCGCGCCCGTCCAGCATCACGCGCCTCTCGCAGCGGATGGGGCAGCTCACGCAGCCGCTGTTGCGGGTCAGGCGGGTCTCGGCGAGGGTCTCGCCGCTCACTGTGTCAGCTAAATCATCGTGCCCATATTTGAAGTTCAGCGTGGGCAGCGCGTGGCTGGCGTTAGCCTTGCTCACCAGGCCTGCGGAGCCGTAGTGCGGCAGGGCGTCGCCCGTCATGCTGTGGTTCTTGACGAAGCGCACCCATTCCTGCACGTATTTGTGGTATTTCTCCGGCTGGGCGACATAGGGCCGCGCCGTGCCGTAGGCCGTGACGCATTTCAGCTTCTTCGCGCCGAAGACCGCGCCGGGGCCGCAGCGGCCCGCCATGCGCTCCCCGCTGGCCAGCCCCGCGTAGCGCACGAGGTTCTCGCCCGCCGGCCCGGTAACCAGCTTGCCGTAGGCCTTCGGCAGCTTTTCCTGGGTCTCCTCGCAGTCCAGCCCCCAGAGGTCCGCCGCGTCTATAATCGAAAGTTCGCCGTCGAGCGCTTCGATCCGCACGGGCTTCTCCGCCGCCCCGGTGATGATCAGGCCGTCGAAGCCCGCCTTCTTCAGCATCACGCCGAAGCTCCCCCCGCAGTTGGAGGAGGCGACGCCCCCGGTGAGCACGTTCTTGAAGCTCAGGTTGAAGCGGCTGGAGCAGGGCGCGCCTGTGCCGTTGAGCGGCCCCGTGTTCACCACGACCACTGCCTCGGGAGCCAGGGGGTCGAGCCCGGACGGCATGAGGTCCAGCAGCAGGCGCGCCGCCAGGGTTTTGCCGCCCAGGTATTTTTCATAATAAGTACGGGAAATAGGGTGCTCGGCAATCTCGCCGGTGGAAAGATTTATTTTCGCGTATCTTGGCGTATACATCAGGCGGCCACCTCCGGCGTTTGCATCCTGATGGCGTCCATGGGGCAGTCCTGCGCGCACAGGGCGCAGCCCACGCACTTCTTCTCGTTGGCGAGGTACGCGCTCACCCGCAAATCCCCCCGGAATTGCGGCAGGCTGATCGCCAATGCCCCGGCGGTGCAGGCCTGCACGCAGATGCCGCAGGCGGAGCAGTTCTCCGCGGCGAACGCGGGCTTGGGCCAGTCCTTGCGGGGCACCCGGGGCAGGGGATTGCCGGCCGCGTCCGCCACCGCGCTTTTCGTGCAGGCGCGGGCGCATACGCCGCATTCCACGCAGCGTTTGGGGTTGATCGTATGCATCCCCTTCGGCGTGCCCGCGATCGCCGCCACCGGGCAAAGCCTGGCGCAGGCCGTGCAGCCCTCGCAAAGCTCCGTGATGCTGTAGGCCATGGGGTTCATCCCTCCTTCGTCGTCCGGCTCTATCTTAACATATCCATCGCAAATAGTCAAAAGAAATTTTACTTGCGCAAGCGCGAAATATGTGATAGAATAAAAAAAATACAGCGAGGAGGCAGCTGTTGTGCCGGACTATAAAATCAATTTTCTCTGGGACTGCGATGCATCTGTTTGGGTAGCGACAAGCGATGATATCCCCGGGCTTGTGCTGGAATCCGGTTCGTATGACGCGCTGATTGAGCGTGTGCGCTTTGCCATTCCGGAATTGTTGGAGCTCAATGGGTTGCGGGACAATCCGCTGGTATCCTTTTACTCTCTGCGTCAAGAAAGGATTGCTTCCTGATGGCTGAATACGAAAAAAAGGTGAGGGAAGCCCTATTGAAAAATGGATGTTCCTTTGTAAGGAGAGGGAAAGGGGATCATGATATATGGTACAGCCCAATCACAAAGCGCAGGGTGACGGTGGACAGTAAAATCAAATCGCGTCATACAGCCAACGAAATACTCAAACAAAGCGGTATCGACGAAAAATATTAATTCACCACAGGAGGAATACACCATGGGTCTGATCAAAGCCATCGCGGGCGCGGCCGGCGGCGTCCTCGCGGATAGCTGGCGCGACTACTTCTATTGCGAGTCCCTGCCGGCGGACATCCTCGTCACCAAGGGGGCCAAGCGCCAGGGCAAGCGCAGCAGCAACACCAAGGGCAGCGACAACATCATCACCAACGGGTCCATCGTCGCCGTGGCGGACGGCCAGTGCATGATCCTGGTGGACCAGGGCAAGGTGACGGAGCTGTGCGCCGAGCCCGGCGAGTTCGTCTACGAAAGCGGCACCGAGGCCAGCATCTTCTACGGCGGGCTGGGGCAGGGGATCAAGGCCACCTTCCGGCAGATCGGCAAGCGCTTCACCTTCGGCGGCGAGGCCCCGAAGGACCAGCGGGTGTACTACTTCAACCTCAAGGAGATCCCCGGCAACAAGTACGGCACCGCCGCGCCGGTGCCCTTCCGCGTGGTGGACCGCAACATCGGCCTGGACATCGACATCGCCATCCGCTGCAACGGCGAGTTCTCCTACAAGATCGCCGACCCCATCCTGTTCTACACGAACGTCTGCGGCAACGTCAGCCAGAGCTACAACCGCGGGGAGATCGACAGCATGCTGCGCACCGAGCTGCTGACGGCTTTGCAGCCCGCCTTCGCGCGCATCTCCGAGATGGGGATACGCTACAGCGCACTGCCGGGCCACGCGGCGGAGCTGGCCGACGCCCTGAACGAGGTGCTCTCCAAAAAGTGGACGGAGCTGCGCGGCCTGAAGGTTTTCTCCTTCGGTGTGAATTCCGTCACGGCCTCCAAGGAGGACGAGGACCTCATCAAGCAATTGCAGCGCGGCGCGGTGATGAGAGACCCCACCATGGCGGGCGCGCAGCTCACGGCGGCCCAGGCGGACGCCATGCGCGCGGCGGCTTCCAACACCGCGGCGGGCCCTGCGATGGCCTTCATGGGCATGAACATGGCGGG
>WQTL01000295.1 GCA_009786275.1 Bacillota bacterium
GAATTTTTTGATGGCTTTGTCCGTGGCGTCGTTGTTTTTCAGCGCGTCGGGGTAGGCCATGATGAGCGGGCGGCCCTTCCAATAGAACCAGAGGTCCCGGCAGCGGCCCGGCTCGTAGATGTCATGATACAGCGAGCGCAGTTGGGCGGCGGCGTCCGCCGAGGCGGAAAATGGCAGCAGGAACGCAATCTTCGGCGTGTTGACGCCCTGCGCCCTCGCCTGGGCAAAGACCTCGAACAGCACGTCGTAGGACTCCTTCCAGGTGAAGGCGCCGTTGGTGTTGTCGAAGATAATCACGTCCACGCCCGCGTCGGCGAGCATTTCCGCGTGTTTGCGCAGCACCCAGCGGTCGTCGGTGTCGTAATACCCGAACAGGGGCTCGTTCCAGTGGTGGGGCATGAACAGCGGCCCCCAGCCGGGGAAATCCGGGTCGTGCGCGGCCCCGGGGTGGTCCAGCACGGTCTGCGTCACATTGACGGGCAGATGCTTATAGGCATCGGCGACGGCCCGCGCGTGCTCGACATGCCACGTCCAGTAGAACAGGCCCACGAAGCGCTCCCGGGGGCCGCCCACGGTCTCATAGCCCGGCAGGACGCGGCCCAGAGAATCCGTGGCGGCGTAGGTATCCGTGCGGGCGTCTTGCGCCAGGATGGGGTGGTCCTCCGGGAGCTGGGGCTCCGGCGGGCAGGCGGGCGGGCAAATCCAGGCGCTGACCGCGGCGAAGGCGCACATCACGGCCGCGGCGAAGGCGCGCCAGGCACAGTTGAGCCAGTTTATGATGTTTTGCATGACAAGGCCTCCCTTGCGTTATTACAATATGATTTTATCAAACCGGGGGGAGGAGCGCAAGCGTTTATTGAAATTTTATCAGGCGCGGCGAAAAAATGTTTCTTGCATTTTGGACGGGCTTGTGCTATGATATGCGCGTGCGCAAAAATGCAAATGCAAGAAGGAGATTCCCATGCCTTTTTTTTCAAACCTCATCGGTGAAAATACCCTGCTGCCCGCGGTTGTTCTTTTTGCCCTGACCTATGTCGGGATGCTGGTGTTCGCCAAGGCGCGCGCCTACATCGCCCTGGGTTCGGCGGCGCTGTTCGTGCTGCTGGGCATCCTCCCCTGGCGGGAGCTGCCCGGCGCGGTGAACTGGAACGTGCTGATGATGATCGCGGGGACCATGGGCACGGTCTCGCTCTTCATCGAAAGCAGGATGCCCGCCAAGATGGCGGACTGGCTCATCGGTAGATCCCCGAACCTCAAGTGGGCGGTGATCTGGCTTTCCGTCTTCGCCGGGGTGATCTCCGCCTTCGTGGACAACGTGGCCACCGTGCTGATGGTCGCCCCCGTGGCGGTGGACATCGCGAAAAAGCTGAAGGTCTCCCCGGTGCCGGCCATCATCGGCATCGCCATCGCCTCCAACCTGCAGGGCGCGGCCACGCTGGTGGGCGATACCACCTCCATCCTCCTTGCGGGCGAGGCGAACCTCAATTTCGCGGACTTCTTTTTCTTCCGGCCGCCCGGCGCGCGGCATCTGGGCATCGGCATGTTCTGGATCGTGCAGGTGTCCTTCCTGGCGGCGACGGCCATCCTTTTCTACGTCTTCCGCAAGGATAAGCAACCCATCCGCCTGGAGGAGACCACGGCGGTGAAGGATTACCTCCCCACCGTGCTGCTGCTTTCCACCATCGTCGGGCTCGTGCTCGTCTCCCTCCTTCCCGAAAGCCTGCACCTGCCCAATGAGATCAACGGCATCGTGTGCGTGGGCATCTTCCTCATCGGCGCGCTGATCTACCTGCTGCGCAAGGAGACCTCCGCGGTAAAAACCGCCTTCAAGGAGATGGACTACTTCACCCTGCTGCTGCTGGCCGGGCTGTTCATCGTGATCCGGGGGATCACCGAGGCGGGCGTGATCGAAAAAATCGGCGACGGCTTCCAGGTGATCAGTTCGGGGAACGTGTTCGTCCTCTATACCCTTTTGGTCTGGTTCTCCGTGATCATCTCCGCCTTCGTGGATAACATCCCCTATATCGCCACCATGCTGCCCGTGGTCACGTTCCTGGCCGATAAGATGGGCGCGCCGATCTACGTGCTCTATTTCGGCCTGCTTTCGGGCGCGACGCTGGGCGGCAACCTGACCCCCATCGGCGCATCCGCCAACATCGCCGGGCTGGGCATCCTGCGCAAGGAGGGGCACAACGTCAAGGCCTGGGACTTCATGAAGATCAGCATCCCCTATACCCTGACGGCCGTGCTGGCCGGCTACGCGCTGGTGTGGGTGTGCTGGAGCCATATGGGCTAATCAGTAAAGAATCGAGGTGAACGGATTGGGCGTTTTCACTCAGCGCGGCATCAAGGTGGAGCACAACAAGAACACCGCCGGCATGCGGGCGCTGCGCATGGACCGCTGCGAAAGCGTCGCCCTGCCGATGAAACAGCACATCGGCGCGGCGTGCGTGCCCTGCGCGGAGCCGGGGGACTATGTTCTGGCGGGTCAGCTGGTCGGCAAAGCCGAGGCCCCCGTCTCGGCCCCCATCCACGCGAGTATCTCCGGCACGGTGCAAAAGCCGGAGACCATCCGCCTGCCGGACGGCGAGGACGTGCAGGCCGTGGTGATCAAAAGCGACGGTAAAATGGAGCGCATCGAAGCGTGCCCGCCGCAAGTGGATTCCCCGGAGGCATTCATGCAGGCGGTGCGGGATTCCGGGCTGGCGGGCCTGGGGGGCGCTGGCTTCCCCGCCCATGCCAAGCTGCGCGGCGCGGCGGGCAAGGCGAATATCCTGCTGGTCAATGCCGCGGAGTGCGAGCCCTATATCACCGCCGACCACCGGGAGGCCCTGGACAACGGCGAGGACGTCATAGACGGCATACGGCACATCTGCAAATGGCTGGGGATCAAGGAGGCCGTGGTCGGCATCGAGGACAACAAGCCCGACGCCATCGCCCATATGCGCACGCTTTGCAAACAGAATACGCCGCCGGAGCTGCAAATCAAAACGGGCGTGCTGCCCAGCCGCTACCCCCAGGGGGCGGAAAAGATGTTCATCCGCTCCCTCACCGGGCGGGCGGTGCCCCTGGGCAATCTCCCGCAGGACGCGGGCGTACTCTCGATGAACGTGGGCAGCGTTGCCTTCTTGGGGCGGTACATGCGTACAGGCGTGCCCCTGATCTCCCGCACCGTGACAGTGGACGGCGGCGCGGCGCCCCGCCCCATGAACGTGCGGGTGCCCATCGGCATCCGTTTGCGGGAACTGTGCGCCTTCTGCGGCATCGAGCAGCCGCCCGCGAAAATCCTCCTGGGGGGGCCCATGATGGGCGCGGCGGCCCCCGATTTGGACGCCATACTCTGCAAATGCAACAACGCCGTTCTGCTTTTCGATCAAGAGCAGGCCGCGTACAAGCCCGAAGCCGCGTGCATCCGCTGCGGCGCGTGCCTGCGCGGCTGCCCCATGCGGTTGCAGCCCTTCCGGCTGGAGCAGGCCTATGACGCCCGGGACGCGCAGGCCTTGCAGGAGCTCTATGCGGAGGCCTGCATAGAGTGCGGCTGCTGCAGCTATGTCTGCCCCGCCGGGCGCAGCCTCGTGCAGAGCATACGCATGGGCAAACGACTTCTGAAGGCAAAGGAGGCGGGCAACAAGAATGGATGAGCAAGCTTTGGCTGTCGTCGGCACCTCGCCGCATATCCATACCTCCCGCACCACCCGGGGCATCATGCTGGACGTATGCCTGGCTTTGCTGCCCGCGCTGGCGGCAGGGGTCCGGCTGTTCGGTACGCGCGCGCTGGCGGTTACCGCCGTGTCCGTTATATCCTGCGTGGGCCTCGAGGCCCTCATGCGCGTTATCATGAAGCGGGAGCAGACCGCCGGGGACTTCAGCGCCGTCGTCACGGGGCTTCTGCTGGCCATGAACCTGCCGGCCACGCTGCCCCTTTGGATGGTCCCCATCGGCTCCCTGGCGGCCATTGTGGTGGCCAAGCAGCTGTTCGGCGGCATCGGGCAGAACTTCGCCAACCCGGCCATCACGGGGCGCATCGTGCTGCTGCTGAGCTTCACCACCCAAATGACCGCCTGGAACGCCCCGAGCGGCCACAGCTGGGGCGCGGACGCCGTCGCCTCGGCGACCCCGCTGCAGGCCCTTTCCGCCGACGCCGTCGCCGGCGCCACGCCCGCCGCCGCCGGGGAGGCCCTGCCCGGCCTGCTGGATATGTTCCTGGGCCGCCACGGGGGCTCTTTGGGGGAGACCTGCGCCCTGGCCCTGCTGCTGGGCGGCGTCTATTTAATCGTCTGCAAGGTGATCACCCCGCTGATTCCCCTGTGTTTCCTGGGTACGGTGGCGGTGTTCAGCCTGTTCTACGGGCATTTCGACTGGAGCTTCGTTGCCTATCAGCTGCTGGGCGGAGGGCTGCTGCTGGGGGCCGTCTTCATGGCCACGGATTATTCCACCTCCCCCGCCTACTGGAAGGGCAAAGTTGTGTTCGCCGTGGGCTGCGGGCTCGTCACCTGTTTGATCCGGTTTTACGGCAACATGCCCGAGGGCGTGAGCTTCGCCATCCTGCTAATGAACCTGCTCACGCCGCTGATCGAAAAAGCCTTCGTGCCGAAGCCCTTCGGAAAGGAGAAAACGCCCCGTGGCCAAAAACAAAAAGCTTAATCTAAAAGAGATCCTGCTCCCCACGGTGTCCCTGTTCACCATCTGCCTGGTGATGACCGGGGCCCTGGCGGCCGTGAACATGATAACCGAAGCGCCCATCGCCGCCAATATGGCCGAAGGGGCCGACGCCGCCCGGCAGGAAATCTTCGAAGGCGCGCGCTTTGAGGACAACGGCGATTACTTCACCGCCATGGGGCAGAACGGCGCGCTGCTGGGCTATTGCGTCGACACCGAGGCCCGGGGCTACGGC
>WQTL01000296.1 GCA_009786275.1 Bacillota bacterium
GGTCATGGAAAACCTGCACCTGCATATCGAATTGGGCCTGCAAAGCGGCGCGCCGGACGAGAGCGCGACCCTGCGCCTGCGGCTCAACGAGCTCAGCGGCACCCTGCTGGAGCTGGTCGCGGCCAAGGCCGATACTACTGCACTGGAGGAAGAAATTCTCGCGGTCCAGGAACGGCTCGCCGAAATTGAGGCCACCCAGCGCAAAAACGAGCAGTCCGGCGAGTTTCTGCAAGACATCTTTGCAATGGCCGAGCGGTGCAAAAATAGGCTGATTGAGTGGGACGAGAAAACGGTGCGGCAGATGGTGGACTGCGTCAAAGTGCTCTCGGGCGAGAAGCTGATTGTGATTTTCGGGGGCGGGTTGGAACGGGAAATCAAGATATAGTGAAAACAGGGATTGCAAAATGAGCAGGGCCATGGTATAATTATCGGGTACTAAAAAATAAGGAGTAACACTTCGCATGAACAAGCAAGACTTCACAGCCAATCTCGCGGAGCAGCAGGGCATCGACAAGAAACAGGCCGCCGTATGGACCGATGCAGTGATTAAGGCACTGACCGACGCGCTGGTCGCCGGCGAAAAGGTACAGTTCGTGGGCTTCGGCTCCTTTGAGGTGCGCCAGCGCGCTGAGAAGAAAGCCCGAAATCCGCAGACCGGCGAGGAAGTGATCTCCCCAGCCACGCAGGCGCCTGTATTCAAGGCCGGCAAGGCGCTCAAGGATACCGTGGCAGGGAAATAGCAATCCTGAGCAAAAAAGAACCGCACTGTACATCCACAGAACGTACCGGGCGGTTTTTGTTTGCCGCGAGTTCCGCAGAAACCATTGCGCCATCGCCGGAAACATGCTATACTCTACAGGAAAACTTGGCAAGGAGGCGGCTTCCTCATGAAGAAATTGACAACCCCTGCGGCATGGGGCTTAGGGCTCGCCCTGCCCGCCGCCCTGGCCTGGTACTACGACGTCTACGTCCACTGGCAGCCGAAGCTGTACCCCTTCGCAATGGCCGCTGTCAGTGTTGGGGTCGTCCTGCTGACCCTGCTCACCCTGCACACACGGGGAGAACGCAAAGCCTTGTGTTACGTATGGAAAGCCGCGCTCTCCTTGGCGGTGTTCGTCGGCGGCATCCTGCTGGGCATTCCTCTCCTCGTCAAGGAGGCGTTTGGGCGCAGTACAGAACAAGCTGCTGCCGTGGCGATTCCCCTGGCGGCGGCACAAGTGATCGTGTTGTTCGCGCTGCTCCTGCGCGGCAAGGGAAAGCGCAAGGCGGGCACGGCCCTGCTGGCGGCCGGGCTTGCCATCGCCGCGCTGGGCGGCGCCGCTCTGTGGAACCTTGGCGGCATGACGGCGCGGTATTACCGCACCCGCGTGCTTACCACCGAGGGCCTTGCGTCCTACGAGGCGGTGCCGGGACAGACGGCGATCCACTTCCTCAATGTCAGCGGCGACGCGATTTTGCTGGAAAGCGGCGGCAAGTTCGCCCTGATCGACGCGGGCGAGGACAGCGACGACCCCACCGGCAACCCCGATCTGGCCTACGCCGGCTATGAGGACTATGTTCTGGACTACGTGAAGCGGGCGACAGGCGGGCGGCTGGACTTCATCCTGGGTACCCACGCGCACTCCGACCACTTGGGCGGCTTCGATACCCTGCTGGCCGATCCGGACGTCGCCGTGGGCCGGGCTTATCTCAAGCGCTACCACGAGCACGAGCGTTTCAAATATGACTATGAATACGATTGGGACAACCAGGAGGTCTATGACCAGACGCTGAACGCGCTGCATACGCGGGGCGTGCCGCTGATTCAGGACATCCCGGCGGAGCCCTTCGCGCTGGGGGAATTCACGCTCACGTTTTTCAACGGCGAATACGACAGCGCGCCCTGGGACGAAAACGACAACTCCATCTGTCTCCTCGCCGAGGTCTTCGGCCAGCGCGTCTTTCTGGGCGGCGACCTGAACGACTACGGCGGGAAAGAGACGCGCCTGGCCCCGCAGATCGGCAAGGTGGACCTGCTCAAGGCCATGCACCACGGCGGCGAGCACTCGAACACCGAAGCGATTCTTTCGGTTCTTCAGCCTCGCACGGTGATCATCACCAACCGGGAGATCGATCTCACCGACAAGTGGTTCCTCGGTCCGATGCGGCGCTTCCATCAAATCGCCAAGGCGGAGCGGATCATGTGCACCGGCGGCTTCGGCGGCATCGTGGCCGTATTCGGGGAAGACGGGATTGCGTACTTTGCGTGCGGTTGACCACAAAACGGCGGCGATTCGCTTTTATGGCTGCGGAAAAATGGTAGGCACAGCACCCTCCACCTCGACATCAAACGATTTGCCGCACATCCGCAGGCCCCGCACGGACATCCGACGCGCCAGCGACGTCTTGCGTGGCTCAACGCGTATCCGCCCCCCGGCGTCCCCCGCGACGCCGAGCATACCGAACAGGATGCACTGCGCGCCCGTCACGCCGCCGATGGCGCATTGCAGCGGCGTATCTTGGCGGTAGTCCATGTAATTCGCGGCGAGGGAATCGCCCCAATAGGGCATGCGCTCCCCCCACCACAGGATGCGCGCGAGCAGGTCGTCGGCCAGCGCGGTCTGGCGGATTTTGTACAGCCGCTCCGCGACGCCGGTGTGGAACAGCGTGCACGCGCCGCCGCCCCCGTTGTCGATGTCCGCCTGGTCGTAGGCCTCGTCCAGCTTGGACATGCTGTGCAGGCCGAACGCGCCGAGAAATTCCGCCTCGTTGAGGTGCGACAGCAGGCCGCGCGCTTGGGTCCCGTCCAGCACGGGGCTGCCCAGCAGCTTGAAGACCTGCACCGTATAACGAAAATCGCGCCTGCCCTCGCTGAGGAAGGCGGGCCATTGTTTTTCATTATCCCAGAGCTCTTCGCGCAGCAGCCGCTTCAGCTGCCGCGCACGCTCCGGCAGTGCCGCGTCCGGCGCGCCCGCCCAGCGGGTGATCTCATAGGCCCATATATAGCTGAGATAGCGCCGGCCGTTCAGGTCGGGCATCACGCCGCGGTAGGGGATGCCCCGGCGCAGCTCCAGATGGTGCTCACCTTCGGCGCCGTAATCCAAGAGCGCGACCGGCTTCGCGCCGTCGTCCCCCAGCATGGCGTGAAAGACCGCCCACTGCGCCACGGTTTTGCCGTTGACCTCGCGGCGCAGGAAGGCCCTGTCGCCCGTGTTGCGCACGTAATAATAGATCAGCCCGATGATCTTCTCCTGGTTGACGGGATACCACGGCCCCAGCGCGCGGCCGTCCACGGGGTTGAAGGAGTAGTGCCGCGCCATGTCGATCCGCAAATAGCGGCAGATGTGCTCCCGCATGGCTTCGGGGTGGTGCAGCGCGTGCAGCTCCCAGCCCGCGGCATAGTCCCACAGATAGCTGGCCAGGCAGCCGCCGCGCACGCTGCCCGTGGTGTAGCATGGCCGCAGGCAGAACTCTTCCACATCCCATTCGTTCATCAGGTAGTGCATGGCCGAGCGATGGTAGAACGCCGTCAGGCGCGGGTTGTCGCAGTCGAAGTCGGGCAGGCGGTGGTACAGATCCGTCACGCGTCCGGAAAAAGCGCGGTGGGCGTGTTCCAGCGCGGCCTCTGGATCGGCCAGCAGCGCGGCGCTCTCTTGTTCCGCCTGCGCGGGCGGCCCGAGAGACAGCGTCAGCCAGAACACCGCCGTATCCCCAGGGGCAAGGGACACACGGCCTTCCCACAGTTCCGGCGCGCCGCCCAGTGCGGCATAGGCGGCATGGTGCATGCCCGGCAGCGAGCAGCCCAGCGCCAGGACGGTGTCGCCCGCGCAGCGCAGCAGCCGATGCGGCTCAACCAGCAATTCGCCGACCCCAGCTGCCTCGGGACATCGAAAACCCCATTCGGGCACATAGCTTGCGCCGCCGGATAAGAACACCTGCACCGGAATAACTAGGGCCGCACCGCTTTCGTTGCGCAGCTCGATTCGCTGGAGCAGAGAGCGCAGTCCCGCGCCCATGACGGTCAGGCTGCGCGCCGTGACGCCTGCGGCCCTTCCCTCGCGCTCGATGGCGTGGGGATACCAGGTGTACCGCGCGGTTTTGACCAGCTCTCCCATCAGGCGCACGCCGACGCGCAGGCCGCTGCCGGCATACGGCGGCGCGTGGAATCCGTCCAAGGCGAACACATCGCCGTGGGGCGTGCCGGCCGCCGCGTGTCCGTTGACAATGCCCAGGTGCTCGCCGCGCATGATGCTGCGTTCACCGTCCATGGCAAAGCGGGCGCAGCGGGGGTCGTGGAAGGTGAGCATGGCAGGCACCAACTTCTTTTCAGCGTCGCAACCATTGTAACGCATCCGGCCAAAGATTGCAAGGGAAACTCCTTGCCGGGGACATGAATTTTTCAAAAGGCTTGCGTCTGATTTGACGATCTGCTATAATGTAGGAGAAGCGCGGACAAGCTGCATGCATCTTTTTTGTTGTCGGCTTACATGTTATAAGCTACATTTTTACCAAGGATTTCCTTGTGAAATGTAGCTTATTCTGTTATACTCTCCTTGGTGATGCTTATGGATCCAAGGAAAAGACCTCAATCGAAAAGCAACCCGCAGCGGCAATGCATACGTGTTGCCGCTTATTGTCGTGTCAGCACGGATACACCTGCCCAACGGGCCAGCCTAGAGCAGCAAATCCACGCCTATGAAAACATGATTACGTTTAATCCTGATTGGAAGCTGGTCGGCATCTATACCGACATTGCTTCCGGTGTTCGACTACAATACCGTGATGGTTATAAGCGCTTGCTTCGTGACTGCAAGCAGGGCAAGATCGACATGATCATCGTCAAATCCATGAGCCGCCTTGGGAGAGACTCGCTGTAGCTCATCAAGCGCATTCGTGAATGGAAGGCGCAGGGCATTACACTATATCTTGAAACTGAAAGGATTAACACAATGACAGCGGATAATTTCATCATC